>JAPLOJ010000426.1 GCA_026400795.1 Alphaproteobacteria bacterium | reverse complement strand
GTGTCTTCCACCAGCGCTTCCACCGCCGGCATACGTTCCAGCGCCTTCAGCCGAGATTGCGCCTGGCGCGCCTTGGTGGCCTTGGCGCGAAAGCGATCCACAAAAGACTGAATGCGCGCGCGTTCCGATATCAGCTTTACATTCTGCGCCTGCTGCTGCGCCTGGCGTTCCGCCCGAATGCGCAAGAAATCCGCGAAATTCCCAGAATAGAGCGTGATGTCCCCGCGATCGAGATGCGCAATCGCATCCACGCAGCGTTCCAGCAGCCCGCGATCATGGCTGACCACAATCGCCGCCCCCGGAAACCGCGAAAGCCAACCCTCCAGCCAGAGCGTAGCTTCCAAATCCAGATGGTTCGTTGGTTCATCCAACAACAACAAATCCGGTTCCAAAAACAAGGCGCGCGCGAGCGCCACACGCATGCGCCACCCACCCGAAAATTCCGCCAAAGGCCGCGCCTGCGCCGCCGCATCAAAACCAAGCCCAGAAAGCACCGCCGCCGCACGCGCCGGCGCACTATCGGCGCGGATCGCAATCAGCCTTTCATGGATCTCAGCAACCCGCCCAGGATCAGCCGCGCCATCCGCTTCCATGAGCAATGCCGCGCGTTCGGTATCCGCGGCCAAAACCGCTTCCAACAGGCTCGCCGCGCCCGCCGGCGCTTCCTGCGCCACATGGCCCATGCGCGCACGGGCCGAGAGCCTGATCTCCCCCCCATCCGGCTGCAATTCACCCACAATGGCACGGAGTAAGGTGGATTTGCCGGCGCCATTGCGGCCAATGAGGCCAATCTTGCGCCCATCATCCACCTGCAAGCCCGCCCCTTCGAGCAAAGCCCGCCCGCCAAGACGAATGGTGAGATCACGGATGGTCAGAACAGTCATGGACGCGGGTTGTGGAGGAGCGGCAGGGATGCGTCAAAGGGGAGGCGGGGGCGCTGCCCCCGGAGCCCCCGCCGGGGTAACAGTGTTACCCCGGACCCCGCCGAAAGGTAGCAACGCCAAAGAGTTGCATAGATTTAATGCGATTCTCCTTGTGATAGAAAATGGACATCGCTTAACCTTTCGGCATCAATGACACTGGGGAGAATGTCCAATGCGGTCTTGGTCCTTGATGGCGCGGGTTGCGGCACTGGTTTTTTGTGGCTTTCTGGTTTCAGCTTGTGAGGGACCGAATTGGGGCAAGGATACCTCAGGGGGCACTTTCCGCCGAGATGATTGGGTACCCATCGAACCATCGCAGCTCACCGGGAACCTTGCGGAAGTATTTGCGGGCTTGCCGCTGACGGATGCCAAGCGGGCAATCCGCAGCAATACGATACAGGATGATCGGGTAACGATCACCGATCGTGGTTGGGCGTCCGCGGAACGTATCATCGCGCCGAACACGCATTTCGCAGTCGAGGGTTTCTCCCGTTTGGGATCCAGGGCGAATTTTGAAACTTGGGTGCGCGCTCGCTTCCCTCAGGCGAAGGAAGTCGAATTCGTGGATATCATCCCCGTTACTCATCCACGCACGACAACACGCGGCTATGCGGCGACTGTGGTGGTCACCAATCAACAAGACCGGAAATTCCGCTGCGCCTTAGCGAATACAGGTTACGGAGGTCCCAAGTTTTCGGAAACATCGACAGATATCTTCCGCTTGGAAGACCTGAAATCCATCCTGCAAATCCGCTTCTGCACAGTGGGCGGCACCGCCGCGTCACTTAATCAGCGCATGCAGCGCGTGGCGTTTTGAGTGCAGGATCGCCGTAGCTGACCCTTGCCAAGTTTCCCGCCGCCTCTGTCCCGGCGGGGGCTTCGGGGGCAGCGCCCCCGATCTCCCCCCCAATACTCCTCCTTGACGCCCCACCCCCCAGCGCGTAAATGCGCGCGTCTCGCCGAAAGGCGCCGGCCCCCTTTGCCCAGGTGGCGGAATTGGTAGACGCGCAGGTTTCAGGTACCTGTGGCCGCAAGGCTGTGAAGGTTCGAGTCCTTTCCTGGGCACCAGTTTTTCTTTTCATGAGGCGGCGCGAACGATGGGTTCCACCTTATTCTCCCATGCCGGCGTGACCATCCGGCTTTATAGAAACGACCTACCGGATGGCCTGGATTTGGGCCGTGTGGTTGCGATTGATACGGAAACCATGGGGCTGAACCCGCATCGGGATAGGCTTTGCCTGGTGCAGTTATCTTCGGGCGATGGGTCGGCGCATCTGGTGCAAATCAGCCCGGCGTCGCTTGGTGGGCGGGGTGCGGATGCGCCCAATTTGAAGAAGTTGTTGTCTGATCCGGCGGTCACCAAGCTGTTTCATTTCGCGCGGTTTGATGTCGCGGCGTTGTATCATGCGCTGGGTGTTGTCACGGCGCCGGTGGTTTGCACCAAAATCGCCGCCAAGCTGGTGCGGACTTTTACGGATAGGCATGGGCT
>JAPLOJ010000072.1 GCA_026400795.1 Alphaproteobacteria bacterium | reverse complement strand
TGAAGTCACGGGCGAAGGCCCGGCGATTGTCTTCGCGCATGGGCTGGGTGGTAATCTGATGTCCTGGTGGCAACAGGTGGCGCATTTCGCGCCGCGCTATACTTGCGTGGCCTTTTCGCATCGCGGCTTTTTCCCTTCCACCGCGCCGGGGGAAGGGCCTGATCCCGCTGCCTATGCCGCCGATCTGGCGGCCTTGGTGGATGAGCTTGGCCTTGGCGATATCCGCATCATTTGCCAATCCATGGGCGGCTGGACGGGCGTTGAATATGCGCTGCTGCGCCCAGGGCGCGTGAAGGCGCTGGTGCTTGGCGCCACCACCGGCACGCTCGACCCGCGGCAGATGCGTGAACCGGAACAATCGCGCCTGAAAGCCTGGCAGGAAGAAAGTGCGGCGGCGCGTGAGGCGGGGTTGAAGCGCAATATCAACCCGGCGGCTGGCGCGCGCATGGCGGCGGAACAGCCGGCACTCTATCACCTCTATAACCATGTCTATGGCCTGACCGGCGGCTTTGATCGCGAAGCGGTGCGCGCGCGGCTGCAGGTGGGGCGCAGCCGTGCGCCGGAATCCTTCGCCGCCGCACAATGCCCGCTGCTCTTCATCCCAAGCGAGGAAGATATCGTGCTGCCGCCCTTCGCCGCCCGAGCCATGGCCAGTGCCATTCCGGGCGCGCGTTATGCCGTGCTGCATAAGGCCGGACATTCCGGCCATTTTGAACGCGCAGCCGCCTTCAACGCCTTGGTGGATGCCTTCTTTGAGGAGATTGGCGCATGAATGCCGCCACACTTTCCATTTGCGTGGATGATTACCCACATACAATGGCGCTGCATCGCGGAGAGACCGCAAGTGCAACCCTTAGCCTAGCGATGCAGGTGGTGAAGCCCATCAGCAAGGCTTTTGCGCCCATGGTGCGCGAAGGGCGTTTTGATATCAGCGAAATGGCGATTGCGACTTTTCTCATGGCGAAAGCCGCCGGGCGCAATTTGGTGCTGCTGCCGTTGGTGGTGGCGGAACGCTTTCAGGAAACGGCGATGTTCTGCCGCGCGGGGAGGGGTATCGAAACCCCCGCCGATTTGGCCGGCAAGCGCATCGGGGTGCGCGCCTATAGCCAAACCACCGGCATGTGGATCAGGGGCGTCTTGCAGGAAAGTTTCGGGCTGCGTGCGGACGCGATGCGTTGGGTGACGTTTGAAGACGCGCATGAGCCAAGCTTCCGCGACCCACCTTGGGTGCAGCGCGCCAGTGCGGGCGAAACCCTGAATGGCATGTTTGAAAGCGGCGCGCTTGATGCCGCCATTATGGGCTTTGAACTGCCCGCCGGTGATGATGTGCGCTCGGTTTTCCCAGACCCCGCCGCGGCAGGTGCAGCCTTTCACGCGCGCTACGGCTTCAAGCCGGTGAACCATCTTGTGGTGATGAAGGGCGCCCATGCGCGCGATGCCGCTTTGGTGGCTGAAGTGCTGCGTCAATTCAACGCTGCCGGTACAGCACCGCGTAGCCGCGCGGCGCTGAACCCAGCGCTGGAACTGGCATCACGCTGGTGCGCCGATCAGGGGCTGATGGCGCGCCCGCTCAGCCTTGACGAAATCTGGGCGGGCTTGCCGGCAGCGGTGGCGTGACGGCCTAAGCCGCCTTCGCGCCCCGCACCAGGCGCCCGGGTAGCGCGCCGGTTGCCTCACCTTCGCGATAGACCGGCGTGCCGGCAACGATGGTGGCGACATAGCCATCAGCCTTTTGGATCAGGCGCTTGCCGCCGGCGGGTAGGTCGTAATGCATTTTGGGCATCTCAAGCGCCAGCCGGCCGAAATCAATCACATTGATATCGGCCTTTTTGCCCACCGCCAGCACGCCGCGATCCTTGAGGCCAAGCGCATGCGCATTGTCACGCGAAATGCGCTTCACCACGAATTCCAGCGGCAGGCGCGGCCCACGGGCGCGATCCCTCGCCCAATGCACCAGCATATGGGTCATGCAGGATGCATCGCAGATATAGCCAACATGCGCGCCACCATCGCCAAGCCCCATCAGCGTATGCGGATGCGTGACCATGTTGCGAATGGCGGTCAGATCTCCATCCGCATAG
>JAPLOJ010000101.1 GCA_026400795.1 Alphaproteobacteria bacterium | reverse complement strand
GAACAGATCGGCCACCAGCCCGTAATCGGCCACTTGGAAAATCGGCGCTTCTTCATCCTTGTTGATGGCGACGATCACCTTGCTGTCCTTCATGCCGGCCAAATGCTGAATGGCACCAGAAATGCCAACCGCGACATAAAGCTCCGGCGCCACAATTTTGCCAGTCTGGCCAACTTGGTGATCATTCGGCGCATAGCCCGCATCCACCGCCGCGCGGGAGGCACCAATGGCCGCACCCAGCTTGTCGGCCACGCGTTCGACAATGGCGAAGTTTTCCGCCGAACCCATGGCACGCCCGCCCGAGACCACAATCCGCGCAGCCGTCAGTTCGGGGCGTTCGCTTTTGACAATCTCAGCGCCCAGGAAGCGCGAAAGCCCAGGATCGCCAGCGGTCGCCGCGGCTTCAATCGGCGCCGAGCCACCTTCGGCCGGCACGGGATCGAAGGAAGCAGCGCGCACCGTGATCACCTTCTTGGCATCGGCGGATTTCACGGTGGCCATCGCATTGCCGGCATAGATCGGGCGCACAAAGGTATCGGCATCCACCACATCTGAAATGTCAGAGAGAATCTGCACATCAAGCAAAGCGGCAGCGCGCGGCATCACATTCTTGCCACCGGCGGAAGCCGGGGCCAGCAAATGCGAATAGCCGGGGGCGAGGGCCACCAGCAAAGCGGCCATAGGCTCGGCCAGGCCATGGGCGTAGATTTCAGCCTCGGCGGTCAGCACTTTTGCCACTGATGGCAACTTGGCAGCGGCAGCAGCGGCGGGGCCAGTGGCGCCACCCGCGATCAGCACATGCACATCGCCAAGCTTTGCGGCAGCCGCCACCGTGCTGCGGGTTGGCTGGGACAGCGCGCCGTCCTGATGATCGGCAAGAACAAGCACCGCCATGGTCAAATCACCTTCGCTTCATTGCGCAGTTTATCAACAAGTTCCGCAACCGATCCCACTTTCTTGCCGGCCAGGCGCTTGGGCGGTTCTTCCACCTTCAGCACGGTCAGGCGCGGCGCCGGGTCAACCCCCAGATCAGCCGGCTTCATGATTTCAATCGGCTTCTTGCGCGCCTTCATGATGTTCGGCAGCGACGCATAGCGCGGTTCATTCAAGCGCAGATCGGTGGTGATAATCGCCGGCAGCTTCAGCGCCAGCTTTTCCAGGCCACCATCCACTTCGCGCGTAATGTTCAGCGTGCCATCGGCAATTTCAACCTTGGACGCGAAGGTGCCTTGCGGCCAGCCCATCAGCGCCGCCAGCATCTGGCCGGTGGCGTTCATGTCATCATCAATCGCCTGCTTGCCCAGGATCACCAGATCCGGCGCTTCCTTGGCGATGATCGCCTTCAGGATTTTCGCGACCGCGAGCGGTTCCAGCACGCCATCATGCTCCACCAGGATGCCGCGATCAGCACCCATGGCCAGCGCCGTGCGAATCTGTTCCTGCGCCACGGCAGGGCCCGCGGATACCGCGATGATTTCGGTGGCCACGCCCTTTTCCTTGAGCCGCACGGCTTCTTCCACCGCGATTTCGTCAAAGGGGTTCATGGACATTTTGACATTGGCAGTTTCAACGCCCGTGCCATCCGCCTTAACGCGGACCTTGACGTTGTAATCCACCACCCGCTTGACGGGGACCAGAAGCTTCATGATGCAACCATAGCCTTCAGGAAATGGGGGGCCGATAGGCGCCGGAATGCCGCGCGCAGGGTTTTAGCCCCCTTGCCCGACGAGATTCGTATTAAAGCCCTGTGCCGAGCCGGGCAAGGCGGGCCGGAGTATTTTCAAGCCAAGTGACTTCACTTGGCGGCTCGGAAAATACGACCAAAAGAAGTATTTTCAAGCAAAGTGACTTCACTTGGCGGCTCGGAAAATACGACCAAACGAAGTATTTTCAAGCCAAGTGACTTCACTTGGCGGCTTGGAAAATACGACCAAACTAGCTTTTAAGAAGCAAAAGCAAAATGGCGAACAGCGCCACCGCGATGAACTGAAAGATGATGCGCCAGCGCATAAGCCAATTGGCGGTTTTGGGATTGGCCTTGCCGCCCGCCATGCCCAGAATCCCGGCGAAAAGAACGCCGACGGTGGCCAGCATGGCAAGCGCAACCAGAATGGTGAGGAACGTGATCATAGAGTGATATTATAGGCTTTCATGGGCGGGAGACAGCCCCATCCCGCACCGACCAGGCGAGCCCCGCACCAATCAGGGCGGTGATGATGCAAAGCGCGAAGCCGGCCTCATAACCGCCCGTCAGGTCCACCAGCAGGGAAAAGAACGGGGGCGCCACCAGCATGGAAAGGCCAAAGACAAAGCCCGCCGCGGCTGTGGTGCCGCCCACCTGCCCCGCAGGCGCCAGCCGCGCCATTTCGGCCAGAAACACGCCATTCCAGCCAATGGCGGTGGCGCCCATCAGCATCCCGGCCAGTATAATGACCAAACCCGGCCAGCCAGGCCCGGCCAGCAGCAATGCCAAGCCAGCGACTGCCGCGCCAATGCCGAGCCCGGTGAAGACCGGCGCGGCGCCAGTGCGGTCCGCCACCACGCCCCAAAGCACGCGCCCCGCCACCCCCGCCGCCTGGGCAAAGGCCAGCCGTAGTCCGGCCTCGGTCAGGGATGCGCCAAGGCTTGCGACCTGAAACACCACGAAAAAGGTCGAAAAACAGAATTGGGAAACGCCATAAAGCGCGGACATGATCGTCATGCGCCGCAGCACCGGGAATTGGCGGAGCAAGCCAAGGCTGGAAGCCGCCGCCGCCCAAACCTGGCCAAGCCCGCGGATGGAGGTTTTGGGGTCCCGTTCCGCATCCAAGGCAGCGCGCAGCGGTTGCAGGCAAAGCGCTGAAATAGCAAGAAAAACCACTACCGCTAACACCCCCTGGCGCCAGCCGGCGGCCACCGCAATGGGCGGCACTGCGGCGGCAATCAGCATGGCCCCCGCCGGCACGCCGCATTGCTTCAGGCTGAAAATCAGCCCCCTCCGCCGTGCTGGCGTACGCGCTGCGAGCAAATGGCTCCCCGCCGGGGTCACCGGCCCATGGCCGAGCCCGGCGATGATGGCCGAAACAAACAGCGCCGCCGGATGCCCAAGTGCGGCCAAGGAAATGCCGAAGGCCGAGATCAGCATCCCCACCTGCAAGACCCGGATGCCGCCAAAGCGATGGATAAAGGCCCCCGCCAATGGCCCCGACACCATGGCCCCCAGATAGACCAGCGCGGTATGCACCCCGGCAAGCGATGCGGCGATGCCGAGTTCTGCCGCAATGGCCGGTGCCAGCACCGGCACAGTCAAAAAAACGCCCATCCCGGCCAGATGCGTCCCTAAAAGGGCGATCATCACGGTCCAGACGGAGGGGGAAGCAAGCATACGCGCGGTGTACCGGCGCCGCCGCCCGCGGGCAATTGGTGCGCGAAGAAGACTTGACCCGAGCCCGGCAATGGGCTCCCAAGCGCGGCATGAGCATTTCTGTGGATTTCCGCCCGTTCATTGCGCTGGTTTTGGGTCTTCTGCTGCTAGCGGCTCCTGCGCGCGCGCAGCCGGAACCGGGCAATCCTTTGGCGCAACCGCCCGCCATCGCCGTGTCCGCGCCGGCAGCTGTGTCGCCAGAAATTGAGGCGTTGCTCAAGGTTTTGCAGAATGATTCGCAGCGCGCTGAATTGATCCGGGCTCTGCGCGCCGCCGCGCCAGAAGCGGAAGGTGTTGCGCCCGCGGCCCCGGCCAGCACGGAACCGGCGCTGCTGGCGCCGAATACACTCGGCGCGCAATTGCTCCAGGGGGCGTCGCAACGTCTCGCGGCATTTTCCGATCAGCTTGTCGCCACAGTGCAAGCCATTGCTGATCTGCCCGCAATGCTGGGCTGGCTGGCATCCCTCGCGCGGGATCCGATTACGCAATCGCGCGTGCTGGATGCATCCTGGAAACTAATTCTGGTGCTCGGCCTTGGCTTGCTGGCGGAATGGGCTGTGATGCAGGCGCTACGTCGCCCGCGAGACTGGCTGGATGCCCATGCGCTGCCCTATGATGCCGGCTGGGCGCGGCTGAAACGCCTGCCCTTGGTCCTTGGTCGGTTGGGCCTTGATCTGATACCGGTTGCGGCCTTCGCCCTGGTTTCCTACGGGCTGATCAGCGCCGTGCGGCCCTTACCAAGCACGCAACTTGTCATGCTGACGGCCAATAACGCCTATATCGCCTCACGCGTTGTCATGGCGGCCGCGCGGATGTTGCTTTCACCGGCGTCCACCCATTTGCGTATTCTGCCGGTCCTGGATGAAACGGCGGCCTATGTCACCATCTGGCTGAGACGTATCGTCTTAGTGCTGGTTTCAAGCTATGCGGTGGCTGAAGCTGGGTTGCAATTCGGGCTCCCGTGGTCTGCCCATGATTCAATCCTGCGCATCGCCCTGCTGTTGGTCACGCTGTTCCTGGTGATCATCATTCTGCAGAATAGGCAGACTGTGTCAGCTTTCTTGCGCGCGCCAGAATTGGCGGAAGGGGAAGAACCGGATCAAGCACGCCGCTTTTTCCGGATGCTGCGGGACCGGGCGTCTGATGTCTGGCATTTGGTAGCGATTGCCTGGCTCATCGCGGCTTGGGGGGTCTGGGCACTGGAAATCCAAAGTGGCTTCTGGCGATTGCTCAAGGTTTCATTCGGCACCATCCTGATCCTGTCGCTTGCCAAATTGGCGGATATGGCGATGCGCCGCGTGGTCCAGCGAGCCTTCCGCATCACGCCCGAATTAGCCGCG
>JAPLOJ010000335.1 GCA_026400795.1 Alphaproteobacteria bacterium | reverse complement strand
TTAGGGATTTGCGCGGTAACCCCTTGGCGATTAGGTTGCCGCCATGTCATAGGGTCCGAAGAACCGCTCCGGCGGGACTTCCAACTGGGAATTGAGGCGTCGCAATGGGTTCCTTCAGCATCTGGCATTGGCTTGTTGTTCTGCTGGTCGTTCTGCTGCTTTTCGGCAGCGGCAAGATCAGCGGCCTGATGGGCGATCTGGCCAAGGGCATCAAGTCCTTCAAGCATAATATCAAGGAAGATCAGGCGGATGCCTCGATGGAAGCGCAGGCGCAGGGCCAGTCCCAGCCAGCCGGCAGCATCCAAGGCCCCGCCGCGGCGTCTTCCACCGCGCAGGCCACTTCCGCACAAAACACGCCGCCCCGCCCGGGCGCCTGACAGCCTTGCCCGCCCTCGCGCCTTTCAGGCGAGGGCGGCTTTATCCTCAGCCTCGGGCTATGAAGCCTGAGCTTGAGGCCGATAAGACTATTCAGGCTGCCGGGCCAGGGTTAGTAAGTTTCTGCCTTTTTCACCGCGTGGAGGGCCCGCGCCATGCTGACAACCTGGACTGTTGAGGATGGCCGCTGTCGTGCGCGCGAAGGCGCGATTTCCGACATCACCGCCGCCCTGCCCGAACGCGCGCGGGAAGCCGCCGGTGAGGTGGCGGATGCTGAAAACCTACGCCGCGCTGTCTGGATTGACCTGCTGAACCCAACACCGGCGGAAGAACGCGCGGTGCAGCAGGCGCTCTCGCTCGAAATCCCGACGCGGGAGGAAATGCAGGAAATCGAAAGCTCCTCTCGCCTCTATCGAGAGGATGAAGCGCTGTTTCTCACCGCCAATTTTCTCTATGGCGTGGATTCGGGCGAATATGGTTCCACCCCCATCAGCTTTGTGCTGACCAATAGCGCGCTGGTCACGGTGCGCTACGCAACGCCGCGCGCCTTCACCATTTTCGGCGCCAGGGCGCAGCGCCAGCCAACGCTGCTGCAATCAGCAGATGCGGTCATGCTGCATCTTTTCGAACAGATCGTGGATCGGATTGCTGATATTCTGGAAAAAGTCGGCGCAGATATGGATAAGGCGAGCCAATCCACCTTCCGCGCCTCCGAGGCCGATTTCAAGATGCAGCGGCGCAGTGACAAGCTGAAGGACGCGCTATTCACCCTGGGCCAGGTTGGGGAAGTGACGACACGCGCTTCCGAAACCCTGCTTGGTCTTTCGCGGATCCTGACCTTTGTCGGCGCCGAAAAGGGAACCGCGATACGCAAGGAAAACCAGGCGCTGATCAAGACGCTGGTGCGCGATGTGCGATCCCTGGTGGAACATGCAAGCTTCCTGAATTCCAAGGCACAATTCCTGCTGGACGCAGTGCTCGGTGTGCTGAATGTTGAACAGACCAATATCATCAAGACCTTCACCGTGGCCTCGGTCGCGCTCATGCCACCCACGCTTATTGCCAGTATTTACGGCATGAATTTTGAATTCATGCCTGAATTGAAATTGGCTTTTGGCTATCCCTTGGCGCTTGTGCTGATGATCGTCTCAGCCATTATGCCCATTCTGTATTTCCGCCGCAAAGGCTGGCTCTAAAATAAGAGGACATTCTGATGTCGCAAGCAACGCGGATCCCCGCTTCTGTCGCTACCTGCCGTTGGGGCGGGTTTGATGCGTCCTTTGCGCCGGTGGCGAGCATTGCCTCGGGCGAGACCATCATTCTGGAATGCGTCTCCGGCGGGCCAGAAGTGATGCCGGGGCCGGAGAAGGGCCTACCGCTGCACCCCGCGATTTCGGAAATCCACACCAGGCTGCCGAGGCTCGGCGCGCATATCATCACCGGCCCGGTTGAAGTGCGCGGCGCTGAGCCAGGTGATGCGCTGCGGGTGGATATCGAGAAGATCGAGCTCGGCGCGGATTGGGGTTTTTGCGGCTTCCGCCCGCTTTTCGGCACGCTGCCGGAAGATTTCCCCTATAGCCGCACGCTGCATATTCCGGTGAATAAGCAGGCCATGACCTGCCGCCTGCCCTTCGGGCCGCAGGATGGCGGACTTGATCTGCCGCTGGCGCCCTTCTTTGGCGTGATGGGCGTGGCGCCGCCGCCCGAATGGGGCATGGTGAACACCAAGGAACCGCGCGCCATTGGCGGCAATCTCGACAATAAGGAATTGACCGAGGGCACCACGCTGTTCCTGCCCATTTTCAACAAGGGCGCCTTGTTTTCCGCCGGCGACGGCCATGGCGTGCAGGGCGATGGGGAAGTCTGCATCAATGCACTCGAAATCTGTCTGACAGGCCATTTCAA
This sequence comes from Alphaproteobacteria bacterium, assembly GCA_026400795.1. Classification (GTDB taxonomy): domain Bacteria; phylum Pseudomonadota; class Alphaproteobacteria; order Acetobacterales; family Acetobacteraceae; genus Neoroseomonas. Next base: position 476 of record JAPLOJ010000335.1, on the reverse strand, counting down.
GCTTTCCGTGGTGAAGGGCGGCGGCGCCAAGGACCCGGTGCTGAAATTCCCCCGCGCGGAGACCAAGACCCATTTCATCACCATGGGGATGAATGAGGATCTGGATCTGGCCATGAAGCAGGCTTTGCGGGAAATGATCGCCTTCATCTGTTCGCGGACCAATCTTTCGGATGCCGATGCCTATCAATTCTGCTCACTGGCGGTGGATTTCCGCGTGACGCAGACGGTGAATGGCGAAAAGGGCGTGCATGGCATGCTGAAGAAGGGGCTGTTGTTCTGACGGCTGCGCTTGCCGCGGCACTGATTGATGGCTAGCAATTGATCATGGCCGCGCACGCATCAGATCGCATTCCGCTTTTCTTCATCCTCGCCCCCCTGGCCGGCATTGCCGCATGGCTTGGCCTCGGCAAGGTTGGGCTGGAGCTTTTGGCCATTCCCGTTCTGGCCGCACTGCTCTGTAATGTGGTGGCGGCGGT
>JAPLOJ010000233.1 GCA_026400795.1 Alphaproteobacteria bacterium | reverse complement strand
TGGTGCGCATATACACAACACGATCTTCGACGAATAAATCCTGGCCCTCCACCACTTCCACGCCCATTTCATCGGCCAGGAAGCAATGTTCGTAATAGGCGCTATTGAAGGCGCCGGGGGTCAGCAGCACCACGCGCGGCAGGCCGCGGCAGGCCGGCGGCGCCACTGACATCAGGGTTTCCAGCAAATCGCTCGGGTAATGGCTGACAGGGGCAATGCGATGCGCCGCGCAAAGCCCGGGGAATAGCCGCAGCATGGCTTCGCGACCTTCCAGCATATAGGAAACGCCCGATGGCGTCCGGCAATTATCTTCCAGCACATGGAATTGCGCCGCATCCGTGCGCACCACATCAATGCCGGCGATATGCACGTAAATCCCGCCAGGCGGCGTGATGCCACGCATTTCCGGCCGATAGGCTTCATTCTGCAAAATCAGCGCTTCCGGAATGCGCCCGGCCTTCAGGATTTCCCCTGGCCCATAAACATCCGCCAGAAACATATTGAGCGCGCGCACGCGCTGCGTGAGGCCGCGTGAGAGATGTTCCCATTCTTGCCAGGCGAGGATGCGCGGGATGATATCGAAGGGGATCAGCCGTTCCGGATCACCACCTTCGCCATAAACAGCGAAAGTCACGCCGATGCGGCGAAACAAAAGCTCAGCTTCCTGGCGCTTGCGTTCCAATTGCGCGACGGGCGTCGCCGCCAGCCAGCGCGCAATTTCGGCATAGGCCGCGCGCGCCGCTTGGGGTTCACCCATTTCGTCAAAGGCCTTGATGGGTTCCGCCATCGCTGGACCGACCTCCTGTTTCTCAGAAGATCGGGGTAAAAGCGCGCCCACACAAGCGGGTGATGCCCGAAAAACGAGCCGGACGGCGGATTATTGCCCGACCGGCGCCCGCCCCGCCCAATTCTTGGGCAGCCCCCTTTACAGGGCAGGGTGGCGTTTGTGCCAATCCGTTACGCGTTGGAAGGCATCGGCCACCGCCAGCACCCGCGCCTCGGCAAAGGGGCGCGCGGCTAATTGCAGGCCAATCGGCAGGCCGCGATCATCAAAGCCACATGGCACGCTGATGGTCGGCAGCCCGAGGTAATTGAAGGGCCGCGTATTGGCCGAAACCGCCATGAAGCGCGACCAATTCGCCGCATCGGCATCAATATCCGTCTCGGCCAATGTGGGCACGCGCGTCCGCAGCGCCGGGGTCGCGACAATGTGATGCCCTGTCATGGCTTCGGCGCAGAATTGGCGCAGCAGCGGGCCACGCCGCGACAGCGCTTCAATGTAGAGATGCGCCGGAATGGGATAGCCGCCGTAAAGCCGGGAAGACAGGTGGATGGAATAATCCGCGGCCCTTTCGCGCATCCATTCCGCATGGATCGCGGCCCCTTCGGCCCGACTGATCATCGCGGTATAGGCGGCGATGGCGCGGAGCGACGGGCAGGAAAGGCGCGTGATTGTCGCCCCGCGATCCCGCATGGCCTCAAGCGCGGCATCAAAGGCCTTCACCACCACATCATCGGCGCCATCGAAGAAATATTCCTGCGGGACAGCCACGGAAATGCCGCGCAAATCGCCGGTCAAAGCAGCCTCATAATCCGGCACGGCTTCGCGCGCGCTGGTGGCATCGCGAGGGTCATGGCCGGAAATAATCCGCATGAAGCGCGCCGCATCGCGCGCTGTTTGCACCAAAGGCCCGACATTATCAGCGGAAAACGACAGCGGCATAACACCCGCGCGCGAAACCCGCGTTTGCGTGCCCTTGATCCCCGTGACGCCGCAAATCGTCGCCGGCAGCCGGATGGAACCGCCCGTATCTGACCCAAGCGCCCCATAGAAAAACCGCGCGGCAATACCGGCGCCAGAGCCCGAGGATGATCCGCCCGTGCAATAGCCATGCTGCCAAGGATTATGGCAATGCCCGAAATGCGCATTATGCCCGGTGGGGTTCTGGGCAAATTCCGCCATGTTCAGCGTGCCCATATCAATCGCGCCCGCAGCATCCAGCTTTTCCAGCACGGTTGCTGTCACCTTGGGCACGAAATCACGCCGGATTTTTGAGCCGCAGGTAGTGACCTTGCCGGCGCGATAATACATATCCTTATGCATCATCGGCACGCCACCCAGCGGGCCGAGCGGCTTGCCCGCCTTGCGCGCCGCATCCACCGCAGCCGCCTGTTCCAAGGCGCTGTCGCGATCCAGCCGGATCACTGAATTCACCTTGCCATCATGCGCGGCAATGCGCGCAAGGCAGCCTTCCGTGAGCGCGGTCGCCGTCACCTCACCACGCGCCACCGCATCGGCGGCTTCCGTCATGGAAAGTTCATGCAAAGCTCTCATGATTCCTTCTCCTGCTCGGCGCGCAAGGCCGATTCAAAGCTGGAAGGTTCATCTTCAAACACCAGCGTACCGCGCAAAGCCGCCAATTCCTTGAGCAGACCGAGGTGATCAGCCAGGCCAAGCCGTGCGGCCTCATTCGGGCATTCAACGCCACTCCATAGGCGGATGGATTCCATGCTGGGGGGAAGGGGGTCGGGTTTCATGCCAGTTTCTCCTGCGGTCACTCATGCTGCGACGGGTGAGAAGTCTTTGCAAATGCGCGGCCATGATGGCAGGCTTCGATCCCAGCAAGTATGAGGATCGCCGCATGAAGATCGTGGACATCAAGGCATTCCCAACCTCCTTCCCGCTGCCGCCCAATTCCGGGCCTCGGCTTGGGATTGGCCAGGCGGTGAAGCGCGATGCGGTGATGGTGAAAATCATCACGGAAGATGGCATTGTCGGCTGGGGCGAAAGCCATCATGGCCGCGCGCATACCGCCATCGCGAAATTGCTGGAAACCACGCTGCGCCAATTGGTGCTGGGTATGGATGCCTTCGACACCACCGGCATCTGGGCGCGCATCTACAAATACCAATTGGCGAGCCATGGCATGGGCGCCGGCACCGCCATGGCAATGTCGGGGCTCGACATGGCGTTATGGGATGCCAAGGGCAAGGCGCTGAATCTGCCACTTTACAAGCTGCTGGGTGGCTCCGCGCGGGCGGTGCCGGCTTATGCCGGTGGTGTGGCGCTTGGCTATCAGCCGCCGGCACAGCTGATTGATGAAGCCGCGCCCCATATGGAAGCGGGCTATAAGGCCGTGAAGCTCCGCGTTGGTGATACGGTGCGCGATGATATTGCGCGCATGGAAGCGGTGCGCGATGCCTTCGGACATGAGCTTGAGATCCTGACCGACGCCAATATCGGCTACAATATCGCGCAGGTGCGGCAAGTGATGCCTGAGATGGACCGGCTGAATATCGGCTGGCTGGAAGAACCCTTCCCCGCGCATGATCATCGTTCCTATGCTGAGGCGCATGGTTTTGGCAGCACGCCGCTTGCCGCCGGCGAAAATCACTTCACCCGCTTTGAATTCACGCGCGTTCTCGAAGATGACGTAATCCGCATTTGGCAGCCGGATCTGTCCAAATGCGGCGGCGTGACGGAAACGCTGCGCATCGCCGCCATGGCGTCGGCTTTCAAGATTCCGATCCACCCGCATTCATCCATGACGGGCGTCAATCAGGCCGCGTCCATCCATCTGCTGGCCGCGATTGATAATGGCGGTTATTTCGAAGCCGATGTGTCGCGTGCCAATAAATTCCGCGATGAATTGGGCAGTGAGCCCTGGCGCATCGGCAAGGATGGCTGCGTGCGCCCGCTTGAAGCGCCTGGCATTGGCGTTGAAGTAGATGAGGCCTTCTTGAAGGCGCATCCCGCCATCGAAGGGCCCGGCTACGTCTGACCCGGCGCGGTTTCCCGCGCCGGGATCCGATTAGATGTAATGTTCCTTCAGCGGCGCAAAGCCGTTGAAGAATTGCGCAGCGTAGGAGGTGACATAGGCCCCCGTCGCCAGCAGCTCCACCCGATCACCACAGGCCAGCTTCAGCGGCATGCGGTAATTGGATTTTTCATAGAGCGTATCGGTGCTGTCGCAGGTCGGGCCCGCAATCGTCACTGGCCCATCCTCAGCGCCATCATGCGGCGTGCGGATTTCGTAGCGGATCGCCTCGCCTTCGGTTTCGGCCAGGCCACCAAAGCGCCCGATATCCAGATAAACCCAGCGCACCGGGTCCGCGGCACCCTTGCGGGAAACCAGCACCACTTCGCTGGAAACCAGGCCGGCATCGCCCACCATAAAGCGCCCAGGTTCCACCACCATCTCCGGCAGGTCATTGCCGAAATGCTTGGTCATGGCGCCCATGATGGCCATGCCGAAATCATCAATTTCCGGCACTTCCGCGCGGTAGCGTACAGGATAGCCGCCACCCAGATTGACCATGCGGAGCTTCACGCCCGCTTCCTTCAAATCCGTGAACAGCATCGCAACGCGCGCAATCGCGCCTTCATAGGCGGCGGTCTTGGTCTGCTGGCTGCCGACATGGAAGGAAATGCCATAGGGGTCGAGCCCCATATCGCCGGCCTTCAGCATCAGGTCGCGCGCCATTTCCAATTCGCAGCCGAATTTGCGCGAAAGCGGCCATTCCGCGCCTTCATTCTGCACCAGGATGCGGCAATAGACCCGCGCGCCGGGCGCATGGCGCGCCAGCTTTTCCAATTCCTCGATGCTGTCGAAGGCGAACATGGAAACACCAGCCTTATGGGCGGCAGCGATGGCCGACACCTTCTTGATGGTATTGCCATAGGAAATGACGTCAGGCTGCGCGCCGGCGGCAAGGCAGGCCTGCACTTCTTCCCAGGATGCCGCATCAAAGCTGGAGCCGAGCTTCACCAGCCGCTCCAGAATCGGCGTGCCGGGATTGGCCTTCACGGCATAATAAATGCGCGCCAAGGGCAATGCCGCACGCATGGCGCGGTATTTTTCCTCGACACGATCCACATCCAGCACAAGGCATGGCGTAGCAGGCGCGTTGTCGCGCAAAAAGCGTGCGATCTTCGGTGTCATCGCAGCACCCTCCAGGCTCCAGAAGGGCCACCTGTGAAGGCGGAGGCCCAAGGTTAACGAAACGGTCGAACGAACCAGCGACCAGAGAGGACCGCTCGGAAAAATCCGAACGGGGTTGCCAGAACGCTTGACGTCGTTGCGTAAACCCTTTGGCCGGGAGGCCTGGGGCCAGAGGCACGTGCGTACTGCGTCTAAAGCGCTTTTATGCCCCCTGCTTTGCCATTGCAAGAAAAAAATCGCCCTCGACCCGGTTTTTTTCCTCAAGGCCCCGCGGGGGCCCGGAATCCTGCCCGAAACCCTGTGAAAGACCGGGCAATTCCGCCTGCAAGGCTTCACTTTGGCAGGAAGCTTACCGGGGCACCTTGGGCGAATCCTGGCCGCGCCCCAACCAGCGCAGCACGGCAAACCCCGCCAGTATGATGAAGGCGATATGCCCGAAGGCGAGGCCCCAGGCCGCTACGCCATCGCCGCCCGCTAAATCCAGCACCACGCCGGCCAGCAACGGCCCGACAAAGCCCCCCGCATAGCCGAACATGCTATGCAGCCCCATGGTGGCGCCGCGCAAAGCCGGGTCCGCCGCCTGCACCGTGCCTGCGGTCAGCGCCGAGCTATCCAGATAAATCGCCGCATTCCAGAGAACGACAAAAAGCACCACCACCCAGGGCGAGGCACCAAAGGTAAACCCCGCCACCAGGGAAAGCGCTGCACCCGAGAGCATGGCGATCGCCACAATCCTATCCCGCCCCAAGCTCTCGGCCAGGCGGTTCCCGACGAGCGAACTCGCAATCCCGACCAACCCCGCGAGCGTGAACAGCACGGTCGGGCCTGGCAGCCATGCCGGCGCTGCGTGGATGGCGAAGCTGGCGGTCAGGAAGGCGACGGCCCAGGCGCGCAGCACCGCCATTTCCAGCGTGTGCACGGTGTAGCCCGCAATCCAGGCCATGGCGCGGCGATTGGCGAAAACCGGGCGGAAATCCAACAAGCCGCGCCGCGCAGCGATTTTGGGCGGCGGCGCATCAGGCAGGATCAGCATGGCAATGGCAAAGGCGCCAGTGGCGGCCAGCCCCGCCACCAGAAAGGCAAAACCCGGCCCCACCAACGCATCACAAAGCCCTGCCAAGGCAAAGGAAGCGGCGCCCGCAATCCCCACGCCTGCCGCATGCCAGGCGACAGCGCGCGATTGCGCCACGCCGGTCAGCGGATCAGCGATGGATTTAAGGCCGGGCATATAGGCCCCCGCCCAGCCAATCCCAGCGAGCGCGCGAAAGAAAAGCCCGCTCCAGAAGCCATCGGCGAAAAAGGCAAAGCCCAGATGCGCCAGCGCCGTGGCCCCGGTGCCGATCAGATAAATCCGCCTGGCCGGCACGCGGTCCGTCAGCGAAAGCAGCACCGGCACCGCGGGCACATAGGCCGCGAAAAAAACGCCAATCAGCCAGCCCGCTTCGGTGGCGGAAAGGGTCCAGCGCGCCATCATCTCCGGCAACAGCGCAGGCAGGGTGAAGGCGCCGATTTGCGTCAGGATTTGCGCCGTGACCATGGCCACAACGAAACCCCGGCTGCCGGGGGACAGGGTCATGGCGGGATTAGGCCGCAAATTGCCCGCCTCGCAAAGCCCGGCTTGATCCCTGACCCGCCGCGCCCGATGTTAGTTTGAAGTGATCTAGGGAGGACGCAATGCGCATGGTCGCAACCCCGGAAGCGCTCCGGGCGCTGATCGGGCAGGAATTGGGTGTCAGTGATTGGCTGGAAGTCACGCAGGATTTGATTGATCGCTTCGCCGAGGTGACCGGCGATCATCAATGGATACATGTGGATGTGGAACGCGCCAAGCGTGAGATGCCCGGCGGCAAGACCATCGCGCATGGCTATCTGCTGTTGTCGTTACTGCCAAAACTTGGCGCTGGAATCTACAAGCTTGCCTGGCCTACGCGGTCCATCAATTACGGCAGCGACAAGGTGCGCATCGTCAATCCGGTCAAGGCCGGCGCGCGCATCAGGCTGCGCCAAAGCCTGGTCGCGGTGGAAGATGGCGCGCCCGGCGCGCATCGCATCACGGTGCGCCAGACGCTGGAAATCGAGGGCGAGGCCAAGCCTGCCATGATCGCGGATACCATCCGCATGTCCTTCACCTGAAACTCAAGGAGCCCGCAATGAAACTCACCTGGTTCGGCCATTCCGCCTTTCGCCTGGAATTCGGCAAGTCTGTTGTGATGATTGACCCCTTCCTGACCGGCAACCCCGCCTTTGGCGGCGATGCGGAAGCAGCCAGTGCGGGGGCGACGCACGTGCTGCTGACCCATGGCCATGCCGATCACATCGGCGATACGGCTACCATCTGCAAACGCACTGGCGCGAAGCTTGTCACCAATTATGAACTCGCCATGTGGCTCGGCAAGCAGGGTGTCACCGCGCTTGATCCCATGAATACGGGCGGCACCACGGATCAGGGCGAATTCACGGTCACCCTGACCCAGGCTCTCCATTCCTCGGTTGAGGTGGATTCCAATGGCGTTTTCCATTGCCTGGGCCTGCCGAATGGCATTGTGGTTACGCCAAAGGACAAGCATGAACCGACCGTCTATCACATGGGCGATACCGATATCTTCTCCGACATGGCGCTGATTGATGAGCTTTATGCGCCAACTGTTGCGCTGGTGCCGGTGGGTGACCGCTTCACCATGGGGCCTCGCGCCGCGGCGCTTTCGGTGAAGCGCTATCTGCGCAATGTCACCACCGCCATCCCCTGCCATTACGCG
>JAPLOJ010000003.1 GCA_026400795.1 Alphaproteobacteria bacterium | reverse complement strand
TCAACCTCTATTCCGATACGCAAACCCGCCCGACGCCGGCCATGAAGGACGCCATGATGCGCGCCGAAGTGGGTGATGAGCAGCATGGCGATGACCCGACCGTGCATGAGCTTTGTGACCGCATGGCCGCGCTGATGGGCAAGGAAGCGGCGATGTATTTGCCATCCGGCACCATGTGCAATGTGATCGCGATCCTGACGCATTGCCAAAAAGGTGATGAGGTGGTGGCGCATGAAACCAGCCATATCCTGCATAGCGAAGGCGGCACCCATGCGGCGCTGACCGGCGTGCAGATCATGCCGATGCGCGGGCCGAAGGGCATGTTCACCGCGGATGAACTCCGCGGCGCGATCAGGCCCAAAACCCGCTACACCCCGCCGCAGCGGCTTTTGGAAGTGGAACAAACCGCCAATATCGGTGGTGGTGCGGTATGGCCGCTGGAACAGCTCAATGCCGTGGCCGCCGTGGCGCATGGGGAAGGCTGGGGCACGCATATGGATGGCGCGCGGCTGATGAATGCCTGTGTCGCCGCCGGCATCGCGCCCAAGGATATGGTCGCATCCTATGACAGCGTCTGGCTGGATTTCACCAAGGGGCTGGGCGCACCGCTCGGCGCCGTGCTCTGTGGCAGCAATGAGTTTATCGGCCGCGCCTGGCGTTGGAAGCAGCGCCTGGGTGGTTCCATGCGTCAGGGTGGCATTTGCGCCGCCGCCTGCATCTATGCACTGGATCACAATATTGATCGGTTGGCGGATGACCATGCCAATGCCAAGACTCTGGCGCGGGGCCTGGCGCAGATTGAAGGCGTGAAGGTCGAAGACCCGGAAACCAATCTGGTGTTTTTCGATATCAGCGGCACGGGCATGGATGTCGCGCGCTTGCAGGAAAAGCTGCAAATGCGCGGTATTGCCGTGAGCGGCCTTGGCGGGCGCGTGCGGGCATGTACGCATTTGGATGTGACAGCGCCGATGATTGATGAGGCGGTGACCGAAATCCGCGCCGCGCTGAAGGCGGCTTAACATGGCGTCTGGTCTGCTTGAGCCTTCAGCCCAGGCAGACCAGCCCTAACCCTCAAAGCGTGGCAGGGCGACGCGCTTGCCCAACGCCAGCGCATCCAGCGTCATTTGCAGCGGCGTCAGATCGGCCTCGCTCTGGCCGCTCTGCACCAATTCGGCGAAGCGGGCATAGAGCATCGGGTATTCCTCCCGCGTCGCCTGCACCGTAACCTTGCCGTCAATCACCAGTGTTCCACCGCTATCGAGCAATGCCACTTCATGGCCGCAGCGTGTTGTGATGTGTAGCTCTCGTTGATCGGGGCCGACATGACCCCAATTCGCGTGTAGTTCCAACGGGCCGGCGCCATCAAGGCTGCCGAAGCGGATCGTGGCAGCGAGAGGCGCGGCGTGGTTGGCGGCGATATGCAACTCCGCGCTCTGCACGAAAGGTGGCGCCGCGAAGATCCGGCTGATTACCGACAGCGCATTGATCGCCATGTCGAAAACGCC
>JAPLOJ010000201.1 GCA_026400795.1 Alphaproteobacteria bacterium | reverse complement strand
TCGCGCTATTTGCGGTGTCTTCGCTGTTCGGGCGGCTTTGGTGCGGTTTCACCTGCCCGCAAACGGTCTGGACCGATCTATTCATGTTTGTGGAACGCTGGATCGAAGGTGATCGCAATGCGCGCATGAAGCTGGATGCCGGTCCACGCAATGGCGCCTATTGGACGCGGAAGGTCGCAAAGCACGGTGCCTGGCTGTTGATCGCGGGCGCCACAGGCGGCGCCTGGATCATGTATTTCAATGATGCGCCAACCATCACGCGGCAATTCTTCACGGGCGATGCCGGCGCCATGGTTTATTTCTTCTTCGCGTTGTTTGCCGGTTTTACCTATCTGCTCGCCGGTTGGGCGCGCGAACAGGTCTGCGTCTATATGTGCCCTTGGCCGCGCTTTCAGGCGGCGATGCTGGATGAAAACTCGCTGGTTGTGACCTACCGTGATTGGCGAGGCGAACCACGGGGCAAGGCCAAGGCCGATGGGGTTGGCGATTGCGTTGATTGCGCGGCCTGCGTGCATGTCTGCCCGACAGGCATTGATATCCGAGACGGTCAGCAGCTTGAATGTATCGGTTGCGGGCTTTGCATTGATGCCTGCGATTCCGTCATGGGCAAGCTGGGGCGCCCCAAAGGGCTGGTCGCTTTTGAAACGCTATCAAATCTATCAGCCAGCGCGGCTGCTGCCGCCGCGCTTCCTCCGGGGCCACAACGCCAGCAGGCGGGTATGGAAGCGCGTCGCGTCCCGCGCTTCATCCGCCCGCGCACCATCATGTATGGCGCCGCGCTTTCCGTCGTGGCGCTGGTGATGTTGGGCGCCTTCCTGATGCGCTCCACGCTTGATGTCACGGTGCTGCCCGATCGCGCGCCGCTTTTCGTGCGCTTGGCGGATGGCGGTATCCGCAATGCCTATACGGTGAAGATCGTGAATAAAACCCATGATGAGGCGCCACTCAGTCTGCGGCTTGAAGGGCCGGCAGGTTTGCGCGTGGTCGTGCAGGATGTGGAAGCACAGGGCGAAGGGCATTACCCATTGGCGCGCCGCGCTGATGGCATCACGCAATATCGCGTTTTTGTCATCGCCCCGCCCAAGGCGGAATTGGCAGAATCTACCCCCATCACCTTTCGCCTCCTTGATGGTGCGGGCAACCTGGCAACCAGCCAAAGCAGCGCTTTTCTGGGACCGAAATCATGAGCATGACCATGCAACGCGATTATGACCCGAAGCGCGGGCGTTGGATCCCTTGGGTGTTCGTGGGCGGCATGGCGCTGGTGGTGGCGGTGAATGCGCTGCTGGTGTGGTTTGCGCTTTCCACCTTCACCGGTGTCACTGTGCCGCGCGCTTATGAACGTGGCCGCGGCTATGACCAGGTGCTGACGGAAGCCGCGCGGCAGGACGCGCTGGGCTGGCGTGGAGACATCACCTTGGAAGCCGGTGTGTTGCGCCTTGCCATGCAGGACGCTGCGCAACAACCACTCCATGGCCGCGTTGAAGGCGTGATGCTGCGCCCGCTGGAAGGCGTTGAGGTGCCGCTTGGCTTTGCGGCCACTGGCCATGGGCGTTTCGCGGCGCGGATGGAACCACTCCGCGCCGGGCAATGGGAAGCGCGGCTTACGTTTTTCGATGAAGCCGGCACGGCTTTTGATCTGCGCAAGCGCTTCATCCTGCCATGACCGACCTCAAGCGCCCCTTGATTGCTGAAGCACCGCAAAGCGCTGCCGCCTGCGCCCATTGCGGCGCGGTGCTGGCGCCTGGTCAGGGGCGTTTTTGCTGCACGGGGTGTGAGGCCGCGCACAGTCTGGTGCGTGGCCTTGGGCTGAATGCCTTTTATCGTCTGCGCGAAGGCGCGGATGGTGAGCTGCGTCCGGAAATTACCGCGCCCAGTTTTGATGCGCTGCCATTGATCCGCGAAGATGCTGATGGTGTGAAATCGCTTGAACTGATGATCTCCGGCCTCACTTGCGGCGCCTGTGTCTGGTTGGTGGAGCAGGCACTGGCTGCCGAGCCTGATGTGATCAAGGCGCGCGTTTCTTTCTCCACGCGTCGCCTTGATCTGCGTTGGCGCGGGGCTGCCGCGCGCGGCAATGAATTGATCGCGCTGCTGTCGCGCCTTGGCTTTCGCGTGGCACCCTATACGCCCGCTTGCCTGCGCGCCTCTGAGGATGTCGAAGGCCGCGCGCTCATCCGCGCCCTTGGCATCGCTGCCTTTGGCGCCATGAATGTCATGTTGGTATCCATCGCCGTCTGGGTGGGCGAGGATATGGGCGCCCATACGCGCGAATTCATGCATTGGCTGGCGGCGTTGATCGGCCTGCCGACAGTGCTTGTCGCGGGCATGCCTTTCTATCGTTCCGCTGCCCAGGCTTTGCGCGCGGGGCGCGTGAATATGGATATGGCGGTCTCACTCGGCGTGTTGGCGACCGCCGGGATGAGCCTGGTCGAGACCTTCCGCAACGGCCCCTATACTTGGTTTGATGGCGCAACGGCGTTGCTGGCACTTCTGCTGGCGGGCCGCGTGCTGGATCGCGCCGCGCGGAAGAAGGCGCGGCAGGCAGTGGCGGAATTGCTGGCACTTCAGGATGGCATGGTGGCGCTGATCGCTGCCGATGGCACAACCCGCTTG
>JAPLOJ010000277.1 GCA_026400795.1 Alphaproteobacteria bacterium | reverse complement strand
CGCGCGGCGCGCGAGCTTGGCGGCTCCGAGGTGTTCCTTTCCATCGGCCAGATCCGCCAGATCAGCGTTTTCGTGGGCGGCGAGGTGATGCGCCCGGGCTTTCAAACCCTGACCGCGCTCGCGAGTGTTTTGGACGCCTTGGCGGCGGCTGAGGGGGTGCGGCGGAGCGGATCACTCCGCGCCATCAGGATTGAGGGGCCGGCGGGCTCTCGGCAGGTGGATCTCTACCCGCTGCTGGCTGATGCGACCGGGGAGGCTGACCTGACGCTGCGGGAGGGTGAGCGCATTCTGGTCCCCCCGCTTGGCGGCGTGGTCGCGATTGCCGGCGATGTGGCGCGGCCCGGGATTTATGAATTGCCGGCGCGGCAGGCCTTTATGCCGCTGACAGACGCGCTGGTGCTGGCCGGCGGGCCACTGCGCCCCAGTGGCAATCGGCTTTTGGTGCAGCAAAGCGACGCTCAAGGGCGGCGGAGTTTCGCGGAGCTTGGGGTCAATGCCAGCCTCAGGCGCGGCGATGCACTGCTGGTGCGGCCAGGGGCGGATGTGGTGGCGAACACGGTCCGCCTTTCCGGGCATGTGGCGATGCCGATCACCCGTGCGGCCGGTGGGCGGCAGGGGCTTTCGGTGCGCGGCCTGATTGCGGATCATCGCCAATTGGGGCCTGACCCCTATACGCGCTTCGCCGTGGTGCTGCGCCCAGATCAGCGGAGCGGCCAGCGCCATTTGCTGCCCTTCGATCTGGCGCGGAGTTTGGAAGGACGCGGCGGCCCGGCCTTGCGCGATGGGGATGAGGTGATTGTCTTCGCCCGCGCCGATATCCAATGGCTTTCAAGCAGTGCTATCCAGCGCGCCTTGCGGGGCGAGGCAACCGCGATGCAGGGCGGGGAATGCGTGGCGCTGACGCAGGTTGCCCAGGCCGCGCAGGCATCCCCTGCCCGCTTCGCCCATGCGCGGGCCACGGGCTTTCCCGAAATGGGCGAGGCGCGCTGCCCGCGCATTTTTCAGGAAGTGCCAGAATTGGCGGGCTTCCTGCTGGATCACGCAGCGTTGATGACCGGCGAGGTGCGCGCCCCTGGCTTGTATCCCATGCTGGAAAATACGCCCTTGGCCGATGCGCTTTCGATCGCGGGGGGTGCGACGGCGCTGGGCAATGCAAGCGCGCCGGATGTGGCGCGCGATGTGCCAAACCCCGCGCTGACTGGCCAGGTGACGCGCGTCAGCCTTGGCGGCGGGGCAAGGCTTGTGTCTCCGCGCCAGTCGCTGCGCATCCCACGCCGCGAAGATGCTTTGGATACCGGGCCGGTGCTGCTGCTTGGCGAATTCCGCAACCCCGGCAGCTATGAGCTGCGCCGTGGGGAGCGGCTTTCGGAAGTGATCGCGCGCGCCGGCGGGCTGACGCCAGAGGCCTTCCCCTATGGCGCGGTCTTCACACGCGAAAGCGTGCGCCAGCGCCAACAGGAAGGCTTTGCCCGCACCGCGCGGGATCTGGAAAGCAGCCTGGTGCAATTGGCCTCAGGCCAGGCTTTGCCCGGTTCACGCGGTGGCACGGCAGATGTTGGAGGAGCAATGAGGGCCGGGCGCGAATTGGCCGCCACCTTGCGGGAAGCGCGCGCCGCCGGGCGCGTGGTGGTGGAAGCCAATCCGGTGATCCTGCTGGCGCGGCCCGATTTGGATATATTGATGGAACCCGGCGATGTGATTGCCATGCCAAAGCGCCCGCAGGATGTGACAGTTGTGGGCGCGGTGCTGAACCCCGGCAGCCTGCCCTTCCGCCAGGGTTGGCGCGCGGCGGAATATATCCAGGCCTCGGGCGGGGCGCAGCGCTTTGCCGATTCGTCGCGCGTTTTCGTGGTGATGCCCAATGGCGAAGCGGCGCCCGCAGGACAGGGTTTTCTGGAAAGCGGCGGGCCGCCCTTGGCGCCAGGAAGCCTGGTGATGCTGCCGCAAGACCCAGCGCCGTTTGAGACCTGGGGCTATATTCGCGACGTCACGCAGATTTTGGGGCAGCTTACGATTTCATCGCTGGCCTTGGCGGTGGTTGCGCGGGAAGCGCGGCGTAATTAGCGGGCGTGGTTAAATGATATGCCCGAAGCGCGCTTCACATCGCGCTGGATAAACGCTTCACCCAATCCATGAAGCCATCGTCGCTGATCGCGCCGGCTGACATTTCCATCATCATCACCGTCGCCTCGGCGTCGCTTGCCAACAGTTCAAACCCGTTCAGGATCAGAAAAGTTTCAAGTGCAACAAAGGCCGCGCGCTTATTGCCATCCACGAAAGGGTGATTGCGGGCAATCGCCAAGGCGTAAAGCGCGCCAAGGCTGGCGACATCAGCCGCGCCATAACCCGCATGATTTCTGGGACGCGCGAGCGCACTTTCGAGTAAGGCATGGTCCCTGATGCCTGAGGCGCCGCCATGTTCGGCTATCTGCTCATCATGAATGGCAAGCAAAAGAGCGCGCGTCAGCCAATTGATCACTTGGCCAGGGCGCGAAGCACAGTGCGGCGCTTTTTCATGACCTGACGCGCCACTTCCATCTGCTTTTCGAAATCCGGATCGCTGGTGGTGAGACGCAGGCCACCATCGGTTTCAACGGCAAACAGCGTATCACCCTTACCAACGCCAAGGCGCGCCAGCACTTCCTTGGGCAGGATCAGGCCGACCGAATTGCCGATGGCGGTGAGCTTGAGCGCGGACATGGGGGGCCTGTTGTTTACACGAGTGTTATAACTTTGAGTTTGATGCCTGGCAAGCGGCTTGTGACGAACGAGGCCACTGTGACCGCGTGCGCAGCAAGGTCATTTGGCCGGCTGCCAGCTCAGCGGTGGCACTGCCCCTCAGCGAGGGTCTGATTGCTGATCGGGTGCGACCGTTATCGCAGGGGCTTGCGAGCCCGGTCCGGGCACCGCAAGCTGACAGGCAAATTTGGGAAACGGACAGAAAACATGACCTTCACCTCAACGCGCCGCGCGATGCTCACGGCCCTGGCCGCAACGCCAATGCTGTCCCCGTCGCTGCGCGCGCAGGCCGCCTTCCCCGATAAGCCCATCCGCCTGATCGTGCCTTTCGCCCCAGGTGGTAATTCGGACCTGACGGCGCGTGCCTGCGCGCCGGCCATGTCGGCGAAGCTGGGCCAGCCCGTGGTAGTGGAAAATCGCGCCGGGGCGGGCGGCAGTGTCGCCGCGCAGCAGGTCGCGCGCATGCGGCCGGATGGGTATACGATCCTTCTTGGTTCGAATGGGCCGCTGACGATCAATCCTTCGGTGCAGACCAATCTTGGCTATGACCCGCTGCGCGATTTCATGCCGATTGGGCTTTTCGTGCGCACGCCGATGGTGATTGCGGTGCATCGCAGTCTGCCGGTGCAGTCGGTGGCGGAACTGGTGGCGCATTCGAAGGCCAATCCCGGAAAGCTCGGCTTCGGTTCGTCTGGCATTGCCAGCACGGCGCATCTTTCACTTGAAATGTTCAATGCGGCGACCGGGGCGGGCATTACCCATATCCCCTATGGCAGCGGTGGGGCAATGACGCCTGATCTTGTGTCCGGCACCTTATCCGGCGCCATTACGGAAATTTCCACAGCCCTGCCGCTGCACCGGGAAGGCGCGGTGCGGATTTTGGCGGTGGCGGCGGCG
>JAPLOJ010000146.1 GCA_026400795.1 Alphaproteobacteria bacterium | reverse complement strand
CGCACCTAAAGAATCCAAAACATTAATGCAGGGGCTAACATGGGCCAAAAGCTTGAAGACGCGATGAAAATCACCCGCCGCGCCGCCTTGTTCGGGGGCGCTGGCCTGGGGCTGGCCGCCTGCGCCACCCCGCCCCGCGGCCCAGCCGTGCCCATTGCGCGCACGCGGGATGCACGGGTGCTCGGCCTTCCCAATGAGCGCTTTTTCTTCCCCTGGGATGGCGACGCCTTCCGTACTGAGGTGCTGGCCGCCCAGGCAAGGGCGCGGCAAATTTATGGAGTGCCCCGGCGCGGGCAGGAACGCACCATTGAATTGCTGGCGATTTCCGGTGGCGGCGAGAATGGCGCCTTCGGCGCCGGCCTTCTCAATGGCTGGACCGAGGCTGGGAACCGGCCGACCTTCAGCCTGGTGACGGGCGTTTCAACCGGTGCGCTGACCGCGCCCTTCGCATTTCTGGGTCCCCGCTACGATGCGGCGCTTAAAGCCGTTTATACCGACATCACGCCCAAGGATGTGCTGGAACAACGTTATTTGCTGAACGCGGCCTTGTTTGAAGATGCGTTGGCCGATAGCGCGCCGCTATTCCGAACCATCTCCAAGCATTTGAATGAGGCGATGCTGACCGACATCGCCCGCGCCTATGAACGCGGTAGGCTATTGCTGATCGGCACTTCCGACATGGATGCGCAAGTGCCGGTGGCCTGGAATATCGGCGCCATCGCGGCCAGTGGGCATCCCAAGGCTCTTGATCTGGTGCGGCGCATTCTGCTGGCTTCCTCTGCCGTGCCTGGTGCCTTCCCGCCGGTCATGATTGATGTGATGTTGGATGGGCAAACCTATCAGGAAATGCATGTGGATGGCGGCGCCTTCACGCAGGTATTTCTCTATCCGCGCAGCGTGACGCGTGAGCGGCGTGCCAATCTCCGCCATGGCGATCATGTTCAACCGGTCAGGGCCTATATCATCCGCAACGGGCGGCTCACGCCCAACCCTGCCCGGACCGAGCGCCAGACTTTCGTCA
The DNA here is from genome assembly GCA_026400795.1 of Alphaproteobacteria bacterium. Classification (GTDB taxonomy): domain Bacteria; phylum Pseudomonadota; class Alphaproteobacteria; order Acetobacterales; family Acetobacteraceae; genus Neoroseomonas. The sequence continues at coordinate 3,167 of JAPLOJ010000146.1, read as the reverse complement.
TCGCCCAGCGCGCCATCGCCAGCATGATTTCCGCGAGCGGCTTCAATGATGTGGCGCGCATCCGCAACACCACGCGCGAAGACCAAGTGGATTTCAACCTGGCCGTGATTGGCCCTGATTTCCAGGATGAGCCGAAAGAACCCTTCGAACAGGCTTTTATGCGCAAGCTCTATGACCACGCCTTTGCTCAAGCGAGGGTAGGGTATCCCTGGATGAAGGATCTCCCGTACTGAAGCACCCGGGACTTGGCCGCCACCCTTCACCCCTGGACATGCACCCAAATAACGGCTTGACGGTATCTGGGTTCCTTGTGTGCATGTGATGCGTGGATTGGAAGCGCTCGTCAGGGTTTATGGCAAGCCTTTAAGCACCATCAGCGACAACGGCACGGAACTTCCCAACTGGGCAGTCGGGAATTCACGGAGGATATGCGCGGCGCGCGGGCGGTGGTGCTGGGGTATACGGAAATACCGCTTGGCATTGCGGCGGGTCCGGCGCTGCCATTTCCGGTGGCGGATACGATTGATGCGCTGGCGCGCGCCGCGATTGGTTGGGCGAAGGGGTGACGGCTTTCAAGCGTGGCCCGAATCAGGGGCCATAACTGAAATCCCAACCTAGTCAAAAACCTCTGTCTTGACCTCTGTGCGCCTTACCGCTGCCGCGGCCGCTTCGGGCCAGCAGCACGGGGGCGGTGACATTGCTCGCAAAACTGCGCGGCCTTCACGAGTGCTGACCGACAAGACCGTATGGTCTTGCGACGCTTTGTCAGGGTTACTCCATTTGAATCAATAAGCCATCGGCGCCCAACTGCAAGGCGTAGCCGCTACGCGTTGGATGGAGCGTGACGATGACGCCGGCCGGATTCTGCAACCATAGGCCACCTTTAATCTCGCTGGAGCCAGCTACTACGCCGGCACGCGCGCCGCCATAAAGGCCCGGAAAATCGGCGACCTTGGAAAGGCGATAGACTTCGCCATTAGCCCGAACCTCGGAAATGCCGATTCCGCCGACACCAAGGCCGCGGATACGAAAACGGTAGCTGTGTCAACCGAATGTCAGCGTACCGCTGCCCCAAGACACGCCATAAAACAAGCCGACTTGAGTCTGCGAAAGGGTTACTGCGCCGACAGGGCGTTCCGCGTCCTGGCTGCCTGTCTGCGCAGCGACCTTACGGGTCCAGAGCGCGGCCAAGGCAAGCCCGCTTGCGGCGCGGCGTGAAATGCTGAAGGCGGCCATTATGCTATTTCCTATATCTCCACATCAAGGTTTGCAACATGTCTGAGTAAATTGGAATCATGTGGCGCCTGCGAAAATGCGACCAGATCAGGCGTGAGTGCATTTCCCGCCCACAATCGTTCACAGGAAACGCACTAAACGCCCGCCAGCATGGCTTCCACCATCGGGCGATAAGGCGTGGTGCCATCGCGTGCGCGGAGCGCCCCGGCGGCTGAGGCGAAGCGCAAAGCCGCTTCAATCCCCATGCCCTCCGCAATCGCCAAAGCATAGGCGCCGTGGAACACATCGCCGGCGCCGGTGGTATTCGTGGCCTCTACCGGAAAGGCTGGGATTTCCTGCGGTGCCGCCATGCCAAATGTCAGCCAAAGCGTGCCTTTCTCACCCCGCGTCACGGCGGCGAGCTTGACGGGGCCGGATGCCAAGGCGCGGCGCAGCCCTTCTTCCGGCGCGCAACCAGGCGCGAAATTTTGCAAGCCAGTAACCGAGAAAATCGCGTGATCCACGCGCGGCACCAGATCCACCAGAATGCGCGTTTCGCTTTTCTCGCCATCCAGCACCACGGGCACGCCAAGCCGCCGCGCTTCTGCCGCTGCTGCGGCGACACCTTCCGGCCAGCGCGGATCGCAACAAAGCGCGCCGGAGCCGACCAGGGTTTCCAAGGGCAGCCAGGCCGGGTCTATGCCAAGATCAGCGCCGCGAAAGCCGATGATGGTGCGTTCGCCATGGCGGTCCACCAGCACGGCGGAAACGGGGCTCCGCCCGCCCGCCATGCGCCGGAGGCCCGCGGTATTGACGCCATCTGCTTCCAAAGCAGCGGCCAGCAAGGGCGCGTTCAAATCATCGCCCACGCGCCCCCAAAAATCAGCGCGGCCACCGAGGCGCGTTACCGCAATCGCCGCATTGGCTGCCATGCCGCCGGCATTCAGCGCATAGGATCGGGCGGCGATTTTCGCAGGCGGTTGGGGTATATCCTCCACCCGAAACACATGATCGGCGACGACATTGCCAAGGCAGACAACACGCGGCGGGGCGGGGGGAGGGGCCATGATGGGGGGAAGCCTGTCACGGCAGGACCGTCTTGGCCATGTGCCTTCTGAGATCGCTTCCCGCATCCTGCTGCTGCGCGATGATGCGCTGGTGCTGAACAAGCCGGCGGGGCTTGCGACCCATCGCGGGCCGCGCGGCGGTGCCTCGGTAGAAGATTGGCTGCCCGCTTTGCAAATGGGCCGGCGCCATCTGCCGCAGCCGGCGCATCGGCTGGATCAGGATACGGCGGGCTGCCTGGTGCTGGGACGAACAAAACCGGCCTTGGCGGCACTCGGCGCGATTTTCGCCAAGGGCTTGGCGGCGAAGACCTATTGGGCGGTGGTGCAGGGTGGCCCGGCAGAAGATGTGGGGGAGATTGCCTTGCCCATCCGCAAGATCAGCTCTCGCGCACAAGGCTGGCGGATGCAAGCGCATGCGGATGGGCTGGCATCACTGACACGCTGGCGCTGCCTGGGGCGCGGAGATGGCGTGGCCTGGCTGGAATTGGCGCCGCAAACCGGGCGGACGCATCAATTGCGCGTGCACTGCGCGGCGATGGGCTGGCCGATTTTGGGTGATGCGCTTTACGGCGCGGGAGGGGCGGGCGCCTTGCATTTGCTGGCGCGGGCCATTGCGCTGCCGCTGGAACCGCCCTTGCGGGTGGAGGCGCCGCCGCCGCCGCATATGGAAGGCGCTTTGCGGGAATGTGGCTGGCAAGCAGGCTGAAAGCGGTTAGGCTGCTCTCCAAGAACGGGGGGAAACCAACATGCTATCTCGCAGACAAATCATCGGTAGCGCGGCAGGCTTGGCCGCCTTGGGCAGCGCGGCTCCAGCGCGCGCCTGGGAACCATCGCGGCCCATTCAATTGATTGTTGGCTTCGCGCCAGGTGGCGGCGCGGATTTGG
>JAPLOJ010000359.1 GCA_026400795.1 Alphaproteobacteria bacterium | reverse complement strand
AGCCCGCCAATATCAATGATATGCGCGGTATTGGCGAAAAGCCCGACAATCTTGCCGCCGCGAAAGGCGGGCGAGACCACGGTCAGGTCATGCAAATGTCCGGTCGCGAGCCAGGGGTCATTGGTGATGTAGTGATCACCTGGCTTCATGCTGGCTGCCGGAAATTTCGCCAGGAAGTGGCCCACCGATTCCGCCATGGAATTCACATGACCAGGTGTGCCGGTCACGGCCTGGGCCAGCATGCGTCCTTGCAGATCAAAGACGCCGGCGGAAAGATCACCCGCTTCGCGCACCGTGGTGCTGAAGGCAGTGCGGATCATGGTTTGCGCCTGTTCTTCGACTACCGCAATCAGGCGATTCCATTGGATCTGGCGTTGGATTGTCGCCAGCGCGCCACCACCCATGCTGCTGCTCATTGAGTTCCTCCAAAAGCATTGAAACTTTGCACTTACAGACCGCTTGTTTCGCGCATTTTCAGCGCCGTGTTGTAGAGATTACTAAAGTGCTCAATATCTCGATCAATTAACGGCTTAAAGGAGCGATACCGTCCAGTTGCGGAATGCTCAGAAAATCGCCGCGCATGATCTCCTATATCATCGGTAGTCGGTGAATCTTTCCCAAAGCTAAGATCGGGTAAAAGAGTAGCAGGCTCATCACCCACCCCCTTCTGATAATCTGCCAAACTTAGTAGTGAGGCCTTTAGTACCGAAAGGGCCGCTGCGTCGGAACAGAGCACTATTGCGCCCATTAGCGCCACGGCGACGTTTTCTTTAGTATCAGGAAGCGTACTCACGTCGAACAAAGCGATGCCATATTTGGCATGTTTTTGAAGGACTGCGCCATAGGCGTTAGTTAAGAGATTTATGTTCTCTACGGCGCGCCGATTGTCGTCGATTAGAACTTCTTTTTTGCGCTCTGAGGTTCCAAAAAGACGTTTGAGAAAACTCATCGAATCTGCTCCCTATCCATCGAAGCTAGCCCCGTTTTCTTAGGCGTTTATCCGTATCAGATCGAGATAACCCAGCCCATCCATGCGGCAAATCCAGCCAGGGCCAATCAAGGTGCTGGTTTCCGCTTCCGAGATAATGGCGGGGCCGACTACAGTTGCGCCGGGCCGCATCGCCTCACGATCATAAACCTGCCATTCGGCCACTTCGCCGGTCGCGGTATCGCGCACCATTTGCACGCGGATCGGGCTTGGCGCCGGCGCATCCGCCACCGCCGCTGCCGGTTCCACATGCGCTTCAACGGTGCGGACCGTGACGGCGAAGGAAAGGATTTCAACATCCGAACCTGGCACCGGACGGTCATAGAAACGGCTATATTCCGAATCATACAGCGCGCGAATTTCGCGCACATCCTGTTGGGTCAAGGCGCGCGGCGGAATCGGCACGGCGATTTCATGCCCCTGCCCGACATAGCGCATATAGGCGATGCGCGTTTCCTCGATCGGCGCACCAAAGGCGCCTTCCGCCACCACGCCCGCCGCTTCGCGCGACATGGCGGCGAGCAGGCCATTCACCGCAGCGACGTCAAAGCTACCGAAGCGCTGATAGAGCGACTTCACCACCTCATAAGCGACCGGCGCGCGGAGGAAGCCAATCGCGCTGCCGACGCCCGCGCCAGAGGGCACCAGAATGCGCTTCACGCCGATTTTCTCTGCCACGCGATAGCCATGCACGGGGCCACCGCCGCCAAAGGCAATGACCACGCGGCCTTCGTAATTCTTCGCACTTTCAATGGCATGCACGCGCGCGGCATTGGCCATATTCTCATCCACCATCTCAACCACGCCAAGCGCTGCCATATCAGCGGAAAGCGCCAGCTTGCCACCAACATGTTCCGCCAGCGCCTTGCGAGACTGATCCGGATAAAGCCTGAGCGCACCACCCGCGAAAAGCTCCGGATCGTAGCGGCCAAGCGCAAGATTGGCGTCGGTCACCGCGGGGTGCGTGCCGCCACGCCCATAACAGGCAGGGCCAGGATCAGCGCCCGCACTTTCGGGGCCAACCTGAATGCGCCCCATGCTATCCACCTGCGCGATGGAACCGCCACCCGCGCCGATTTCCACCATTTCAATCACAGGAATGCGCAGCGGCAGGCCAGAACCCTTCTTGAAGCGCCCAACACGCGCGACTTCGAATGTGCGCGACGCCTGCGGGCGGAAATCATCAATCAGGCAGACCTTGGCCGTGGTGCCGCCCATATCGAAGGACAATACCTTACCGAAGCCACGCTGCCGCGCGACAAAGGCAGAGAAAATCGCGCCGCCTGCCGGCCCGCTTTCCACCAGACGGATCGGGAAACGCGCCGCGGTATCAATGGTGGTGAGGCCACCGCCCGACAGCATCAGATAAAGCGGGCAAGCAAGACCTGCTTCACGCAATCCCAATTCCAATTGCTTCAAGTAGCGCGCCATCAAGGGCTGCACATAGGCATTGGCGACGGTGGTTGAAAAACGCTCCCACTCGCGCATTTCCGGTGAGACTTCAGAAGAAAGCGAAACCGGCAATTCCGGCCAGGCTTCCCGCACAATCTCGGCCGCGCGGCGTTCATGGGTTGGGTTCACAAAGCCGTGGATGAAGCCGATCGCCAGGCTTTCAATACCCTCAGCGCGCAGGAAGGGGATATGCGCGCGTACCGCAGCCTCATCCAAGGGCAGCAGCACCTTGCCGGTATTATCAAGGCGTTCCGGCACCGGCAGGCGCCAGCGGCGCGGCACAAGCGGCTTGGCCAATTCAATGTTCAGATCATATTGGTCGTAGCGCGCTTCATTCGCCAGCGCCAAAACATCACGAAAGCCATCGGTGGTGATCAGCGCGGTTTTGGCACCCTTGCGTTCGATCACCGCATTGGTGGCAAGCGTGGTGCCGTGGATCACCAGCGCCAAATCGGCGGGCTTCATGGCGGCCTTGGCCAGCACCTGCTGCACACCTTCAAGCACACCCTTCTCAGGCGCGGCGGGCGTGGTCAGGACCTTGGCGGTCCAGCGCTGACCATCCTTTTCAATGGCCAAGTCCGTAAAGGTGCCGCCGATATCAACGGCGAGCCGCGCATTCTTGTGCACTGATGTGTTCATTGCCCCATCTCCGCCGCCCAACGGGTGACCACGGCGCAAGCGGCCGCAAAATCTTCCATACGCATAGCTTCCTTCGGATTGTGACTGCCATTCTGATTACGAACGAAAAGCATCGCCGCCGGCACGCCCGCTTCTGCAAAGGCCGCCGCATCATGCCCGGCACCCGATGCCATTTGCCGATAGCGAATACCAAGCGCCTTGGCCGCGCTTTCAATGCCCGACCGCACGCCCTGATCCATCGGCGCGGAGAGGCTGCCCGTTTCCGGGCCAAGATCAAACCGCACACCGCGGCGCGCTTCAATCTCGGCAATGATGCGCCCCATGGCGGCGAAAAGCAGATCGCGTGAGGCGGGTTCCACACTCCGTACATCAAGCTGAAACCGAGCCTCGCCGGCGATTTTCGTGAAGCCGGCTTCTTCCGTAGTGGCCATGGTGCAGAAGGTGCAGACCACGGCGTGGCCCAGCGCTTCCAGCCGGCACCATTCCTCATCCAACCGATGCACAAGCTCCGCCAGGGCCACCGCCGCATCGTGCCGATAGCGCCGCGCGGTCGCGCCCGAATGATTATATTCGCCAAGCACGCGCGCCGCACGCAGGCGCCGCGATCCGGGGATGCCGGTCACAATGCCAATGGGCAGCCCTTCGGAATCAAGTGTCGGCCCCTGTTCAATATGCACTTCCAGAAAGGCTGCGGTGTTTTCGGGGCCGAGCAGATGCTCGCCACGCGCCACCGCATCAGGATCAAAGCCTTCTTCGCGCATATGGTCGGCCAAACTCCTGCCGCTATCGGTGCGCTTCACGTCAAGGATTTCAGGCGCCAGCAAACCAAGCGCGGCCTTGCTGCCGGGATAGGAAGTCGGGAACCATTGCCCCGCTTCCTCAGCCCGAATGGCCATCACCGTCATGTCGCGGGCGGGCTGGAATCCCGCGCGCTTCATGCCGGCCACCGCGGCCAACCCCGCCAGAACCCCGGCGGCGCCATCGAAGTTCCCGCCCTCTCGTACCGAATCAAGGTGGCTGCCCATGATGATCCGCTTCGCCGTGCGGTCCGTCCCGGGCAGGGTCATGTATAGATTGCCCGCAACATCATTGCGGCATTCCAGGCCAAGTTCGCGGGCGGCCTCACGCACCAATTGATGCGCGATACGCTCGCCGCGCCCATAGGCTTCGCGCGTGACACCTTCGCCATCGCGTGTGGCTTCCCGCAGCGCGTCAAACAAACGCGCGGCGAGGTCCATATCAGGGGTCAGATTGGGCAGCATGCGCGGGCTTACAGCATGCT
>JAPLOJ010000262.1 GCA_026400795.1 Alphaproteobacteria bacterium | reverse complement strand
TGGCCAAGCCTGGTGCCAGGCCCAATTCCTGGGTGCGGCTGATCAGCATGTCATAGACCTGTTGCAGCACCATGGTGACGGTGCCGACATTCTGGCTATGCGGGTCGAGCGTATTGGGGTCGCCCGAGGCAGCCCAGCGCACCGTTCGCGCATCCGCACTCGCCCCGCCAAGCGCCAGCCCGCAGGCAAGTGCGGTCGCCCATAACAGCTTACGCATCCCAATCTCCCTTTTTTTGGTTAAAGCCTAAGTGTCGCCTATAGGGGCGCAGGCCCCCGCCGGGAAGGGGTTTTGTGGGGGAGATTTCCCCAGCCGCGAAACTGCTTTAGCTTCCCCCAGCCCGTCCAAGAGAACCCAGCCCATGCCGCGCTTTGCCGCCAATCTTTCCATGATGTTCAATGAGGTCCCCTTCCTGGACCGCTTCGCGCTCGCGGCCAAGGCCGGCTTCAAGGGGGTGGAATTCCTATTCCCCTATGAGCACCCGGCGGCGGAGATCGCCGCGCGGCTCAAGGATAATGGCTTGCAGCAGGTGCTGTTCAATGCGCCGGCAGGGGATTTCGCCAAGGGGGAACGCGGCATGGCCGCCATCCCGGGCAAGCAGGCCGCCTTTCGGGAAAGCATCAAGCTAGCCCTGGAATACGCGACCACCCTGGCCTGCCCGCGCCTGCACATCATGGCGGGGCTCAAGCCCGAAGGGGTCGCGCATGACACGCTGACCGCGGTCTATGGCGCCAATTTGGCCTATGCGGCGGAAGAATGCGCCAAGGTGGGCGTGAAGCCCATCATCGAACCCATCAATCACCGCGATATTCCGGGCTTTTTCCTGAACACCACGGATCAGGCGGCGGCCATTATCGCTGCCATAGGCCCCGAAAAACTCGGCATGCAATTCGATCTTTACCATTGCCAGATCACAGAAGGTGATGTGGTCAAGCGCGTGGAAAAGCACCTGCCGTTGATTGCCCATATGCAGGTGGCCGATACCCCCGGCCGGCATGAACCCGGCACCGGGGAAGTGAATTGGCCCTTCGTCTTCAAGACTATTGACGCGCTTGGTTTCCGTGGCTGGATTGGCTGCGAATACCGCCCCGCCGGCGAAACCCTCGCCGGGCTTTCCTGGTTCGCCCCCTATAAGGACTGACATCACATGAAAATCGCCTTTATCGGCCTTGGCATCATGGGCCGCCCCATGGCCGGCCACCTGAAGAATGCCGGTCACGCCATCACGGTGCTGGAACGCAAAAGCCTGACGGCTGAAGACCGCGCTGCCTTCGCCGTGGCGCCGGATGGCAAGTCCGCCACCGCTGGGGCGGATGCCGTGATCATCATGGTGCCCGATACCCCTGATGTGGAAGCCGTGCTGTTCGGCGCGGGTGGCGTGGCTGAGGGGCTCAAGCCCGGCACGCTCGTGATTGACATGTCGTCCATCAGCCCAACCGCCACCAAGGAATTCGCGGCCAAAATCGCGGCCAAGGGCTGTGATTACCTCGATGCCCCGGTCTCGGGCGGCGAAGTCGGCGCCAAGCAGGCCAGCCTGACCATCATGGTTGGCGGTTCGGAGGCGACGTTTGAACGCGCCAAGCCGCTGTTTGAAGCCATGGGCAAGAACATCACTTTGGTGGGCGACACGGGCGCGGGGCAGACCTGCAAGATCGCCAATCAGATTATTGTGGCGCTGACCATCGAAGCGGTGGCGGAAGCACTCACTTTCGCGTCCAAGGCCGGGGCTGATCCGGCCAAGGTGCGCCAAGCGATCACCGGCGGGCTGGCCACTTCCCGCATCCTGGAACTGCATGGGGAGCGCATGATCAAGCGCACCTTTGCACCCGGCTTCCGCATCCGCTTGCACCAGAAGGATTTGAACCTGGCACTACAAGCCGGGCGCGAATTGGGCGTGGCTTTGCCCAATACTGCCTCCACCCAGCAGCTTTTCGCCGCCGTGGCCGCGGCGGGGGGTGCCGATCTGGACCATTCCGGGCTGGTCAAGGCTTTGGAGACCCTGGCCGCGCATCCGGTCGCGCCGGACGTCTGAGGTGGCCTGAACCCTCAGGCGAGGCCCCGCCACAGCGGGGCCTTCTATTTTTTCATCATTTGAACCAAAAAAACGACCAGCTTTCAATTTTGCGCTGGACTTGCTCAGTTACACATAATGTAATCGGGCTAATTCAGGCCTTTCGCTTGCCTTCAAGCTTGGCCATGCAAGACGGCAAAAACATGCGGTTTGACGAAATAGGCCAACAGCTTCGCAATTATCGTTTGGAATCGGGCCTCAAGGCGGATGAAATCGCCGCCCGACTCGGGATTTCCCGCGCCGCGCTCTATCGCTACGAAAAGGGCGAGGTCATCAAGCTTGATACCATCAGGCGCCTTGCGGAATTGTTGCAGGTATCGCCGCTGACGCTGCTCGGCATTGGTGTGGATTACTTCTCCCGCGTCACTGCCTGTCTGGAACGCCATCGCCAAATTGAGGAAGAGGCCGATAGCCATCTGCAGATGGGCGGCGGGCTCTGCTTCCCCCTGGTTTCGGAAGGCTTTCTCCAGCTGCTGCGCGCGATTTGGTTGGAGGCAGCCAATCTGGCGCCAGACCCCGCCGCCGCGCGCCTCCAGACGGAGCAAGCCCTGATCAGCCTGGCGCAGCGCCGCCTGATACTGGAGCAGCGCCGCCCAAGCCTGATCACCATGCTGTCGGAAACCGCCATTCGGCGCATGCTGGCTGAAGGCATTGGCGCTGGCCTGCCACTTTCGGATCGCAGCCGCGCCGAGGGCCGCGCCGCTGCCGTGACTGAGGCGGAGTATCTGGCCAGCCAGATTGAACAAGCGCCGCTTGGGGTGCAGATCGGTCTATTGCAGGAACCCGCCCCCCTCTACACGGCGGTAATCTATCGCAGTCGGGAACGCGCCTATGTTGTGGGCAACCCCTTTGCGGTGGATGCGCATCCCGCCTGGGGCCTTGGCGTGGTCAGCATTACCTCAGCCGATGATGCCGTTGCCATCCATCAGCGTGTAGCGGAAAACTGCTGGAAGCAGGCCCGCAAGGGCATGGCAGCGGCGCAAAGGCTGCGCATTTTGATTGCGGAAGCCCATCCGGACTGATCCGGAGCATTTTCAAGCCAAGTGGCTTCACTTGGCGGCTCGGAAAATGCGACCAAATAACATCCTGGAGGCTTTTCAACGCGTGCCAACGCGGCGAAACGCCTCCAGGGCTTGCCCTTCCGCGCCACAAAGTCTCCAGTACGCATCCGCCGGAAGCTGTGCCGGCTGAGCATGAGGAAACGCCATGGCCCGCGAGAATTGGGACGCTGAGATGCTGCGCTTCACCGAAATGATGGAGGCGCGCGCCGCGGCGCAGCCCCCGGTGAAGCTGGAATTGCCGCTGGATAATTCGCGGGAATTGAATGATGGGCTCAGCCTGCCGCTCGCCAAGGGTGGTGCGGTGATGGCGGAAAGTGAGGATCGCTGGTTGGCGCTACGCGGGCGCCGGATTCTCTGCCGCTTCCATCGCCCAACGGCAGGCACGGGGCATCCGGTGCTGGTTTATCTGCATGGCGGCGGCTGGGTTTGGGGCAGCGTGGATACGCATGACCGGCTGATGCGCGAATATGCGGCCACATCAGGCTGCGCCGTGATTGGCGTGGATTATGCGCTGAGCCCTGAGGCAATTTTCCCGCAAGCGCTCGAAGAATGCGCCGCTGTGACGCGTTGGGTTGCCAATCGCGGCGCGGAATGGGGGCTGGATACCAGCCGGATCGTGATTGGCGGTGATTCGGCGGGCGGTAACCTCGCCGCCGGCACGGCGCTTTTGCTGCGGGAGACTGATCCCGCACTGAAACTACGCGGCCTGCTGATCAATTACGGTGTCATGGATAGCGCCATGAACACGCCAAGCTATGATGCTTTCGCGACCGGGCATTTCCTGACGCGGGAGAAGATGGATTTCTACTGGCGCTGCTATGCGCCGAAGGAAGCGGACCGCGTCACACCCTTCGCTTCCCCGATGCGCGCGGATCTGCGCGGCCTGCCGCCCGTGCTGGTGCATATCGCGGAGCTTGACGTTTTGTCCGATGAAAACAGGCTTTTTGCCAATAAGCTGCGCGCCGCTGGCGTGGCGGTGACGGAAGAAACCTTCCCCGGCACCATCCATGGCTTCCTCCGCGCGCTTGGCCATGTGGCGGCGGCGGATCGCGCAGCCCGGCAGGGTGGTGAATGGCTCAAGGCGCGTTTTGCCTAAAAAAGGGAGAGACACCATGATTGATGAAGCAACCAAGCAGCGCATCCAAAGCCAAATGGGCGACCCCAAGCTCGCTTCCCATTACCTGAAGCCGGATCAAATGACCTGGCAGGCAACGGAATTTCCAGGGATTGAAATGAAGCTGCTCTGCCGGGATGAGGCACGCGGCATGTCCACCATCCTGTTCCGCATGGCCCCCGGCGCGGAAGTGCCGCTGCATGAACATACGGATATCGAACAGACCTATGTCATGGAAGGCTATCTGGAAGATGAGGAAGGCCGCTGCGGCCCGGGCGAATTCGTCTGGCGCCCGGCGGGCAATACGCATGTGGCGCGCGCCCCGGAAGGCGCGCTGTTTCTCTCGATATTCCTGAAACCCAATCGCTTTGTGGAAAAGCAGCCAGGCTTCGCGCGGTAAAAGGGGTTGAGGGGGGCCTAGTCCCCCGCCAGCGCCCGCTTAGCCACTTCTGTCAAAAACTTCGAAGCCGTCGGCAAAATCGCGTCGTTGAAATCATAGCGCGCATTATGCAAATCGCGCCCTTCCTCGGCTGGGCCATTGCCGATCCAAACGAAAGCGCCTGGCACTTCCTTGAGGAACCAGGCGAAATCCTCACCCGTCATGGCCGGGAGCATGTCGCGCCGCGTTTCAGTGACGCTTGCCGCCGCAGCCGCTGCAAGGTCACGCTCCGCCGGAGAATTGGCAGTCACCCCAAGGCCCGGGCTGATGATCAGCGTGCCCTTCACGCCGCAGGTTGCCGCCACGCCATCCGTGATGCGCTGCAAGCCTTCCTTGATGGCATCGCCAGCTTCTTCATGAAGCCAGCGTATCGTGCCCCTTATGGCAACGCGGCGCGGCACCTGATTCTGCGCTTCGCCACCTTCAATCACGGTCAGGCTGACCACGCCGCCCATCAGCGGGACCACATTGCGCGCCACAATGGATTGCGCCGCCACAATCGCATGGCCCGCCGCAAGCAGCGGGTCGCGTGTCAGATGCGGCAGGGCGGCATGGCCGGCATGGCCATCGAAAATCAATTCAATGCGCGCACCGGCGGCCATCACCGCGCGGTCATGAATGGCAATGGTGCCGGCGGCGAGCCCCGGCCAATTATGCCAGCCGAAAATCCGGTCCATCGGGAAGCGCGTGAAAAGCCCATCGGCAATCATGGCTAGCGCGCCGCCACCACCTTCTTCCGCCGGCTGGAACACCAGATGCACCGCACCGGTCCAGCTTTTGTCTTCCAGCAGCATCCGCGCCGCGCCCAGCAGCGCCGTGGTATGCCCATCATGCCCGCAGGCATGCATCACGCCCGGCACGGTGGACCGCCAGGGCAGGTCCTCCGCCTGTTCTTCGATGGGCAGCGCATCCATGTCGCCGCGCAGCCCGACGGAGCGATTGCCCCCGCCGCGGCGGATGGTCGCCACTACGCCATGGCCGCCGATGTTTTCCGCGATCTCGGTAACGCCCATCTCGCGCAGCTTCTGCACAACAAAGGCCGCGGTCGGGCCTTCCTCCAGCGTCAGGCCAGGATGGGCGTGCAGGTGCCGCCGCCAGGAAGTTAGGGTAGCTTGAAATTCATCGGTCATGATTCGTCCTTCCTACCCTTCCCCGAAAGGGGCCACCACCAACCAGAGGTGGTTGCCTTGGCTGTTGCTATTCGCGTGCCTTTTGCTGGCAAATCCCTTGCCGGCGCAAGAACCGCCCGGCATCGCCTATCGCGTGGAGGTCACACCGAAGGATGATGGGCGGCTTTTGTCTAGCATCCAAGCGGTTTCGCAATTGATAAAACTTGAGGATACAGCCCCAACCGATGGTTATGGGCTGCTGGCTCGGGCGCGCGCCGATCTGCCGCGCCTCGTGGAAGCGCTTCGGGCCGAGGCTTTTTGGGGCGGCGCAGCGCGGATCGAGATTGCCGGGCAGGATGTGACCCGGCCCGACGCCAGACCCCAGGCCACCGATCCGGCAAACCCCCTACCGGTCGCCGTAATCCTTACCCCCGGCCCGCGCTATCGAATCGGGCAAATCCTGATCAGGTCTGAACCCGTGCAGGAAGATGCGCTGGTGGAACAGGCCGCGGCTGACTTGCGCCTGGCCGAAGGGGACCCCGCCCGCCCGGCGGACATCCTGGCCGCTGAGGAAGCGCTGCTGCTGGCACTCCGCCGCGCGGGCTATCCCTTGGCGAGTGTCGTCGCCCGGGATGCTGTGGTGGATCATGACACCAAGACAATGGACATCACCTGGCGCATCGCGCCTGGACCGCTGGCGGATTTCGCGCGACCAAGCGTGGCCGGGACCACCCGCACCAATTTAGCGCTTTTGGAACGGCTTGCGGCGCGGCGGCTGGAAGGCCAGCCCTATTCGCCAGAAAGGCTGGAACGCGCCCGCCGCGCCATGATGGGGCTTGGCGTCTTCAGCTTTGTTCGCGCGAATGAAGCGCCCGCCTTGGATCAGACCGGGCGTCTGCCCGTGCATTTCCAGGTGCAGGAACGCCCCCGCCATGCGGTGGGCGGGCGCCTTGGCTTCGAGACCAATTACGGCCTGACCGCAAGCGGCTATTGGGAAGACCGCAATATCTTCGGCGGCGCTGAGCGGCTTCGCCTGGAAACTGAGGTTGCACGCATTGGCGAAACGGGGGTGGATAACGCCACCTATCGCGCCTTTGCCACGCTCCGCACACCGGAATTTCTGGGCCGAGATTTGCAAAGCGTCACGCAAATCGGCGCGGTGCGCGAAAGGCTCCCTGCCTATGATCGCGATGCTGCCTTGGCGTCCTTCACGGTGGAACATCGCCTGACGGACACCATGGCGATTTCTGGTGGCCCTAACTACGAAGAAGGTCGGATCGGGCGCGATGGCGACATGAACGACTTCAGGCTATTCGGCGTGATGGGTACGTTTCGCTACGACAATACCACAAACCCGCTTGATCCCCGCCAAGGTCAGCGCTTCAGCATCAGCGCTACACCCTATTACTCGGCGTTGGATTCGAATAAATTCGCGCGTATCCTGGCAATGGGCAGCAGCTATTTCGATGTTACCGGTGATGGCGGAAGCGTTCTGGCACTACGTGCCGCCCTTGGCAGTGCGCCGGGGGCGGATCGGGATGAGATTACCTTGGATAAGCGGTTTTACGCCGGCGGTGGCGGTTCAGTACGTGGCTATACTTATCAATCCATTGGGCCGCGCGATGCGGCCAATCGCCCCTTGGGCGGCGCAAGCCTGGTGGAAACAAGCATTGAATGGCGCCAAAGGCTGACGCGAAGCTGGGGTGTGGCGGCCTTTCTGGATGCGGGTAGCGTGGGGGAAGACTCCAAGCCTGATTTCAGCCAATTGCACGCCGGCACCGGGCTTGGGGTGCGTTATCTGACCGCGATCGGGCCGATCCGTCTTGATGTTGGCGTGCCGCTCAATCGGCAAAAGGATGATCCATCCTTTGCGATCTATATCGGCTTTGGGCAGGCTTTTTGAAATGAGGCATCTGCGCCGCCTGTTGATCCTGCTATTGGCTATACCGTTATGCCTTGGCGTGCTCTTGGGTGGCGTGCTGGCCTGGGTGCAGTGGGGAAGTGGGGCGGCGGCGCTGGCCGGGCTCGCGGGTCGTTTGGTGCCGGGGCTCGTGATCGAAGGGCTGGTGGTGGCCCTCCCGCGCGAGGTCAGCGCCGCGCGCATCACGCTCGCGGATGAGGGCGGTGCATGGCTGGACATCAGCGCGCCCCGCATCACCTTTGACCCGAAGGCGCTGCTGCGGCGCGAAGCACATCTGCATGAGGTGACGGCGCGGCGCATTACGTTGACGCACCTACCAGCGGATAAGGAGGAAGCGCAGGACGGCAAGCTGCTGCCATCCCTGCCGCGCCTGCCTGTCGCGGTTCGGCTTGACCGCTTGGCCATTGACGAGATTGATGTTGCTGAAAGCGTTTTGGGCCAGGCCTTCCGGCTTTCGGTACATGGCAAGGCAGCGCTGGTGGATGCGCGCTTATCGGGGGAAGTTTCGCTCGCGCGGCTGGATGCGCCGGGCACAGCGCAGCTTGAACTTGATCTCGCCCCCGGTGCGGATCGGCTGTTTGCAAAGCTTGATGTTGTCGAACCACCTGGGGGTGTGCTGGCCAGCGCCCTTGGCGCGCCTTCTGAACCGGCGCGGGTGATGCTCCGCCTGGAAGGTCCCGCCAGCGGTGCGGCACTCACGGCCGAAGCGCAGCTTGGCAGCGTGGCCGAGGCTGCGCTTGCCGGCACTATCAGCGCTGATGCGCATGGCACGGGTTTCGCCCGGCTTGCCGGCTATGTCGCTGCGGCGCCTTTACTGCCGGCGCCGCTTGCTACTGCGCTCAGCCGGCTTGATCTCAGCCTTGATGCAACGCGCAACCGTGCCGGCGTGATCAGCTTCCGCGACGTCAAAGCACGTGCGCCGCTTGGCGAGGTTACGCTTTCCGGCAGCCTTGATCCCAAGCGCGAGGAAGCTGCCTTGCAAGGCAATATCGCGCTCGGCGCCAGCCAAATGCTCGCGGCCTATCTGCCGGATGAAGTGGCGTGGGAAAGTGCCACCGCGCGCTTTCAGGTGGATGGCAAGCTGGCGGCGCCTCGGGTCACGCTTGATGCGGCGCTTGCGGGGTTTTCCAGCAGTATACCCGCGCTTGGCGCAGCGCTTGGCGCAAGCCCCCGGCTTCAAGCCCGCGCCACGGCACCGACACGGATTGAAAGCCTGACGCTAACTGGTGATGGCGCGGAGCTCACCGCTGCGGGCGATGTCGGCGAAACGCTTGATCTTCGCTTCGGTTTGCGGCTTGCGGATCTGGCGCGGCTGGTGCCGGAACTTGCTGGCGCGCTTACCGCAGAGGGTCATGTGCGGGGCGCGCGGGATGATCCTTCAATCACCCTGCAGGCGCGCGGCGAAAGCATCACGCGCGGCGCGGAAGTGCTGACCGCACCCAGTCTGGATTTGCGCCTGGAAACGCCCTTGTCGCGCCCGCGCGCCGAAGCGCAATTGCGCGCAAGCTATGCTGGGCTGCCGGTGATGTTGGATTTGCTGGGCGTGCCGGAAGGCGCTGCGCTGCGCTTGCAAAAACTTGAGGCATCCTTCGGCCCGGCGCGGCTTTCCGGCAGCGGTTTGCTTGATGTGCAAAAGCCGCTTTTCGATGGTGCGCTTTCGCTCAACATTCCTGATCTGGAACCCTTCTCCACCCTGCTTGGGCAGACATTGGCCGGGGCTTTGTCGCTGGAAGCAGAAGGGCGGAGCGCGAATGGCGCGCAGCAGGTCAGCGCAAAGCTGAACGCGCCGGCGATCACGCTGGATGGGCGCGCGGTGGCTTTGCAGATGGAACTTACCGGCGGGCTGGATGATGCGCGTGCCAAGCTAGAAGCACGTTATGGCGAAGCAAAGCTTGAAGGCGTAGCGACGCTGAGGGACAGCGACGAAGCGCGCCTGCTGATCTTTGAAAGTTTGGCCCTTTCGCTTGATGTGGAGCAGGTGAAGCTCGCTGCCCCTGCCCGGATTGAATTGGCACCGGATGGGCGCATCAGCCTTGCGGAGACAAACCTAACCAGTAATCGCGGTGGCAGGCTCAAGCTGGAGGGTTTCTGGAGCGAGGCGGAGATTGCGCTGAATGCCACGCTCAGCGCCCTGCCCATCGCGCCCTTCGCGGCGCTGGCGGCGCCGGAAGCGAAATTGGCCGGCACGCTTTCGGGTCAGGCAACGGTTAAGGGAACCGCTGCCGAACCGCGCTTCGACATAAGGTTGGAAAGCCCGGCGATTACCAGCGGCATGCCTGCAGCGCGCGGCGTGCCACCTTTGCGCCTGGTCGCCTCCGCAACGGGCAATGGAGCGGGGGCAGAAGCGCGTGCCTCGCTCAATGGCGGCAATACAGTACGGCTTGCCGCAACGGCGCGGATTGCGGCGCTCAGCGCTGAAGCGCCGCTTTCCGGCAGTATCACCGGCCAGCTTGATCTGGGCCGCCTTGCGCAGCCGCTGCTTGCCGCCGGGGCGCAGCGTGTGGCTGGCACTGCCAATCTCAATCTGCGGCTTGAAGGCAGCCTGGCCGCGCCGCGCCTGGGCGGGCAGGCCAATATCGCCAATGGCAGTTTTCGCGATTTGCAGCATGGCGTCTCATTGAATGAGATTACCGCCGCCATCACAGCAGAAGGTGAGCGACTGAACCTGACACGCTTTGCCGCACGCACCGCGGGCGGGGGAAGCCTTGCCGGTTCTGGCACGCTTGACCTTGGCACGCCGCGCCTGCCTTTTGATTTGCGCCTCAGGGCCGATGCCGCGCGCCCCGTCAATTCGGATCTTGGCAGTGCAACACTTGATGGTGAGGTGCGTTTCGCGGGTGAGGCTTTGGGCGAAAGCCGGCTTTCCGGAAAATTGCTGGTGCGGCGCGCTGAATTGCGCATTCCAGACAAGCTGCCGCCCACCGTGCGTAGCCTGCCCGGGGTGCGAGAGGTTGGCCAGCGCCCTCAGGGCACACCCCCCCTGGCATCACCAACGCGAAGACAGGCAGAAGCCACAAGCCTGCCGCCCATCGCGCTTGATCTGACCATTGATGCACCGCGCGCGATTTTTCTGCGCGGGCGCGGGCTGGATGCGGAATTGGGCGGCGAGGTCAAGCTTGGCGGCACGCTTGATGCGCCGCTGCTGGAAGGTGGCTTCATGCTCCGCCGTGGCACGCTGGCGGTGCTGGATCGGCGGCTTACCTTGAACCGTGCGAATATTACTTTCGATGCGGGCGGGCTGATGCCCAATCTGGATGTCCTTGCCTCGACGCGGGCAGAGGAGGTGGAGGTGAATGTCGCGGTGGAAGGCCCGGCGCGCGACCCGAAAATCAGCTTTACCTCCAACCCCGAATTACCGGCAGATGAGGTTCTGGCGCGGCTGCTATTCGGCCGGCGCGGCGGGGATCTTTCGCCCTTCCAGATGGTGCAATTGGCCCAGGCGCTTGCCGGCGCCACGGGCAGCCCCCTGCCCGGGCCGGGGGGACTGATGGAACGTATCCGCCGCACCCTCGCACTTGATCGGCTTTCCATCGGCCAGGAGAAGGAAGGCGAACAACGCACAGGGCAGGAACCGGGGGCGACGCTCGAAACCGGGCGCTATGTGGCGGATGGGGTGTTTTTTGGGCTCAAGCAAAGCGCCGATGGCGGGCCGCCCCGCGTTGGTGTGCAGATTGACCTGATGCCAAGGTTTCGGCTGGAAGCAGAAAGCGGCGGTAATAGCCTGGCGGGGGATCGTGTGGGGATTGCTTTTGAATATGAGTATTGATGGCCGCGCCCCTGGCACTCGGCGCGCGGGGGTGCCAGATTACAGCGTGATGACACTTGCACGTGATGATAGGGTGACCGGGACATGATCCGCTACGAATTGCGCTGCGATCAGGCGCATGAATTCGATGGCTGGTTCAAGGATAGCGCGGCTTTCGATAAGCTGGCGGCAATCGGCCTGGTGGAATGCCCGCAATGTGGCCCGGCCAAGGTCGCCAAGCGCCTGATGGCCCCTGCCATCCCGAAGAAGGGCCGCCCGGCGCGCAACACCAAGCCCGAAGCGCCGCCCGCGCCCGTGGCGGAAGCGCCCGCGCCACCCCCACCATCTCCCCCAGCCTTGCCTGCGGCGGCGCTGGCCGCCATGCCGGCGGAACTCCGCGCCATGCTGCAGCATATGCGCACCGAGGTGGAAAAGAATTGCGATTATGTCGGCGCCGATTTCGCCGAGGAAGCGCGCAAGATCCACCACGGGGAGGCCGAAGCCCGTGGCATTTTCGGCGAAGCCACCGAAGATGAGGCTGAAGCGCTGCGCGAAGAAGGGATCGATATTGCGCGCATCCCCTGGGTGCCGCCTTCCGATGCCTGATCGCGTTCTGCGCTGCGCTGTTTTTGATCTGGACGGCACGCTGGTGGATAGCGCGCCGGATCTCCATGCCGCGCTGGATCGGCTGATGGCGACGAAACGCCTGCCAGGTTTTGCCCGCGCCGAGGTTGTGGCCATGATCGGCGATGGCGTGCGCGTTTTGCTCGAACGCGCCTATGCCGCGCGCGGATTTGCGCTGGATGAGGCTGACCTTCAGCATTTCATGACGGATTATGAGGCCAATGCCGCGGTGCTGACGCGCGCCTTTGATGGCATTCCCGAATTACTCGGCGGTTTACGCGATGCCGGCTGGCGCTTGGCCGTCTGCACCAATAAGCCGGAAGGCGCGGCGCGGGTCTTGCTTTCAGGGCTTGGGTTAGATGGCCATTTCAGCGCCCTTGGTGGCGGCGACAGCTTCCCCATGCGCAAGCCCGATCCGGGGCATTTGCGCGCAACCCTGGCTGCCGCAGGCGCGTTGCCCGAAGATGCCGTGATGATCGGCGATCACCGCAATGATATCGAAGCCGCGCGCGGCGCCGGTGTGCGCGCGATTTTCGCGGGCTGGGGCTATGGCCCGCACAGCATGGCCGGTGGTGCGCCGATTGCCGCTGATGTGACGGGGCTGCGCGCCTTGCTCGGCTAGGGCCGCTATCTCAGCTTCTGCAATTCCATCCGCATCGTGCCGAAGATGGTGCTTGGGAATTCAACGCGGATTGGGATGGGCGGCAGGCGCGGATCCACCTTCGCGAGCCACGCCATAGCCGGGCGCGGCTGCTTGGCGCGGGCAGGGTCATCGCCAATGCGCACCCCGGCGACCAACCGGCTTTCCAAGCCGCATTGGAGCGACTCGATCTCCTGCCCGGCATGGGTGATGCGCGCGGAGCCGATGGTGCGGGACGACCAATCCAGCCGCCGCCTTCCATCAAAAATCGGCCCGGTCACATCGCAACGGCCGGTTTGGGTGACCGTGCGCGACATCAGCGCAAAGTCTGAAAGCCCATCAATCGCGCCCTGCCGCGCGGGCAGGGGCACGGGTTCATTCGTGATGGCCGCGGGCGGTTCCATTTCCAGCGGTTGAGGCATGCCATCGCGGTAGAGCAAAACCGTGCGCCTGGCATCGCCGCGCCAATTCCCCTCGGCCTGGAAACGCTGCGGCGCAACACCATCAGCGCGCCAAGTGCCCTCAACCTCTGATCGAATTTCATGCGGGGCAAAAAGCTTGCCGATGCCGACTGCGCGACTGACTGACCGCATCCAATAACCATCGGGCCGGGTTTCGAATTGGGCGGTGATTTCGACCACGGCGATCCCGGTTTGGGTGACCTGGTAAATCGCCTCCACCGCCCGGGCAGGCGAAAGCCCGGCGGGTGCGATGGCCAGAAGCAAGGCAAGGCAGGGCTGCAACAGAAAACGCATCATGCCGGAGTTTAGCAATAAACACGCCAGAAGAAAATTATTTCATGATGCGCGTGCCTGCGCCATGGCCGGCCTTGGCATGGTTGCGAAAATCGGCGGCAGGCGCGCGAAAAACTCAAGTTCGGCTTGGTTCAGGTGGTCAAGCCGCGTCAGCGCCGTGGCGTAGTCTGCCTGGGATCGCGCCGGCGCCACCCCCGCCAGCACCGGCCTTTCATTGAGGCGCGGCAGCGCCCCGCCAAGCGTGAGGCCGAAGAACGCGAGCAGCCTTTGGGCAAAGACATCCAAAGCCTCCATCCGGCCGAGCAGATAGGGGTAGCGCTGCAACGCTGCCGTGATGCCGTGCCGGTCCGTGGCATTGAATAGCGTGCGCAATTGCGCATCCCTGCAGTGCACCGCGAATTCCGGCACCGCATCCAGCGCTTGATTGAGGGTGAGCAGGCTGAGCGCAGCATGTTCCGGATGATCTGGTGTGCCGCGAATATAGTCATAAAGAGAGACAATGCGTTCCAGCGGTTGGCGTATGATAGCGGCGATGGCAACCGGGCGGGGGGCGAACTTCAGCAACGGATGCGCGACACCATAATGGCCCGTGACCAGCATCGCCCGACGATAAATGCCATTGTCATTGGCGAGTGCCGTGGCCAGCCCTGCCTCTCCGCCATGTTCCGCGACAAGGTCTGCATGGAAGAAGGCGCGATCACCGAAGGTATATTTCAACATGCGGTTGATAGTGGTGCCGCCGGTGCGGGGAAGATGAAGAAAGCATAAAATCGGCATCCCGGACATGGGGGCCGCAAAATTTTCCTTTAATATTAAAGTCATTTCCTGGGTCTTGCAGAAGACCCAAGTAAATACCGATCAGATCATAATATTCGGTTGCAGCCGCAGCCGGCAGAAGCGGGAGGGAGACCCAAGCTTGACGGGGTAGCCCCTGCGCCCTTAAAGCAGCGCTCAGTCGGGCGCGTAGCTCAGCGGTAGAGCATTCGCTTCACACGCGAAGGGTCACAGGTTCAATCCCTGTCGCGCCCACCATCCCCAAGCTTAATAGGATTTTGGCAGGCCGAGCACTTTTTCGGCGATATGGCTCAGGATCAGCTCTCGGCTGACCGGGGCGATGCGCGGGATCATGCTTTCGCGGAAATAGCGTTCCACCTGGTATTCCTGCGCATAGCCCATGCCGCCATGGGTCAGCACGGCGGCTTCGGCTGCGGCGAAACCGGCCTCGGCGGCCAGATATTTGGCTGCATTTGCCTCGGCGCCGCAGTCCCGGCCCGCATCGTATAGCGCGGCCGCCTTCATGGTCAGCAAGCTGGCCGCTTCCAACTGCGCCCAGATCCGCGCCAGCGGGTGCTGGATACCCTGATTCTGCCCAATCGGCCGGCCAAAGACTTCGCGCGTGCGGGCGTAATTGGCCGCGCGCGAAAGCGCCGCCTGGCCGATCCCCACCGCTTCCCCGGCAATCAGGATGCGTTCGGGATTGAGCCCATGCAGAATGAGGCGAAAGCCTTCCCCTTCCGCGCCGATGCGGTCTTCTTCCGGCACTTCCAGACCATCAAAGAACAGCATGTTCGAATCAACGCCATGCCGGCCCATTTTATGGATCAGACGCACTTCCACCTTGGCGCGATCAAGCTTGGTGTAGAAAAGCGTGAGGCCATCGGTCTTGCGCTTGACCTGATCAAGCGGCGTGGTGCGCGCCAGCAACAGGATACGGTCGGCCACTTGCGCCGTGGAAATCCAGATTTTCTGGCCATTGATGACGTAGCGGTCACCGCGCTTTTCGGCGCGCGTCTTCAATTCTGTTGTGTTGAGGCCGGTATTGGGCTCGGTCACGCCAAAGCAGGCCTTTTCCTGGCCTGCGATCAAAGGCGGCAGGAATCGCTGCTTCTGCGCTGGCGTGCCGAAGACCACCACAGGGTTCAGCCCGAAGATATTCATATGGATGGCCGAGGCGCCGGACATGCAGGCGCCGCTTTCCGCCACCGCCTGCATCATCACGGTCGCTTCCGAAATCCCAAGCCCGGCGCCGCCGAATTCTTCCGGCATCGCAATGCCAAGCCAGCCGGCGGCTGCGACGGCGCGATAGAATTCTTCCGGGAAGCGCGCTTCCTGATCAATCTTCAGCCAATAATCATCGCCAAAATCGGCGCAGAGCTTCAGGATTTGCGCGCGGAGTTCTTGTTGCGCTTCGGTCAGCGAGTAGTGCACGGAACCATCCTTGGGTCAGTCTTGATTTGAAATTGCGTTTTTGCCACGGCCTGGTCAATCGCTCGGCGTTGCCTTCGCTGCGGCTCTCGGGCACAAGCCGCACCGGAGCTTTAGCATGACCGAAGACACCCCTACCCTGCCCGACCGGCTATCCAATGACCCGAGCAGCCCCTTTTACGATGAGGCGCTGCTGAGCCGCGGCGTTGGCATTCGCTTCAAGGGTCAGGAAAAGAACAATGTCGAGGAGTATTGCGTCTCGGAAGGCTGGGTCCGGGTCAGCCTCGGCAAGGCCACGGATCGGCGCGGCAAGCCACTGACCATGAAGCTGACCGGGACAGTGGAGCCTTATTTGCGCTGAGGCGTCACGGTAATCGATCGCGAAAATAATCCCGCTCTGCACGCCTCGCCTCGGCGCAGAATGCCAGAGCGGCAGAAGAAAGCGACTGCGTCCGACGATACATGATGCCCTGACTGACGCGCAGCCAAGCCGGGTGAAAGGCTATTTCGCGAAGTGCTCCGGATTTCAACGCATCGGCGCAATACTCCGGCCAAATCATGCAGATGGCGTCCGATGCTGAAACTACATCAAGCATGGATCGCGGCGTGGCGCATTCGATCACCGGGATAAAGAAGCGCCCATCTTCTGACAGCGCCCCAAAGCCACAAACGGGCGGCAGCAGCTGCGCAATACGCCCAGGTAACCGCGGCCCAACCAGGGGAAAGCGTGCAAGTTCTTCAAGGGTCACCTGCTTCAGGCCAGCAAGCGGATGGTCAGCCCGCACAATGATGCTGCCTTCACGTTCCAGGAAGGGTTCCTTCGCAAGCTCAGGGATTTTGTTTGCCTCGCTCAACTCACCGATGGCGATGTCCACCTCGCCGCTTTGAACGGCTTCCGAGAGTTTCCACCAATCAAGCTCACGCAGGCTGATTGAAAGTGCAGGTTCGGCAGCCTTCAGTGCCGCCATGGCCGCACCCGCCCAGGATTGGGCAACGAAGGCGCCGACGGCAATTCGCAGTGTCTCTGACCCGCTACTGCGCAGTGCATCGATCTTGCGGCTGAACATTGTCTCGGCATTGATAAGGATGGCTGCTTCCTTCAAGGCGCGTGCACCATCTGCGGTGAGTGAAACGCCGTGCGGGCCGCGACCAAACAAGATGATGCCAAAATCCCGTTCTAGCGACTTGATGATGCGCGTCAGGTGCGGCTGGCTTATCTCCAGACGCTGGGCCGCACGATGGAAATTGAGGGTCTCGGCCAAGGCAAGCGCCGCTTTCAGACGATCAAGCATGCCAGCCCTCCGATACCATTTAGGTATCACGAGCCTAGTGTAACAGTATCACCACATCAAGTACGGTCCCTCAGTGTTTTTGAGGACCACAGTCATGCCCAATTCCTTGAAGCGTTTGACCACGGCGGTGATCGCCTCAGCGTTTGTCGCGATCCTGGCGCCGCTACCGCTATCTTTTGCCGCAGCCCAAACCGTGCCGACAAGGCTTGGTGATCTCACGCTTGAGAATGGGTTTCCAAGCCGCCAGACCGCAGATCGGCTCTATGATGAAATGGATTTCCAGCGGGCAACCCAGGCGTATCTCTGGGCGCTGCCGGCGGTGGGCTTCAAGGCGCTTTATGATGCGCAAACCAAGACGCTGGGCGCCAGCAATGGCGATATCATGTTCTACCGTGATTTGTCTGATAAGGCCGGCATGCTGACGCCCAATATCACCACGCTTTATGCCTTCAGTTTCTGGGATCTGGCCCGGCAAGGGCCGATGGTTGTGGAGGTTCCGCAAGGTTTGACAGCGGGCGGCGTCATGGACATCTGGCAGCAGCCGATCACCGATATGGGCCAGACAGGGCCGGATAAGGGCGCCGGTGGTAAATACCTGATCCTGCCGCCTGGCAGCCCTGATATCGAAGCGCCGGGTTACATAGTTTTTCGCGCACCCAGCAACCAGGTGTGGTTCGGCACGCGCGGGCTTGACCCTGACAGGGCGGTGGCGGAAGCCACTTTGCGCAAATTCAACATCTATGGCTGGAACCAACGGGCGCGGCCCGCCCCCACGAAATTCTTGGAAGTGGGTGGCCGCGTTTGGCAATCAGCGCAGCCCGATACGCTGGAATATTGGAAGCTGTTGACCGAGCTTTACGCCAATGAACCGGTGGCGCCCCGCGACCGCGTGATGTTCGGCATGTTGCGGTCCCTTGGCATCGCGCCAGGGGCGCCCTTCAATCCAGACGCACGGCAGACGCGCATTCTGACGGACGCGGCCAAGGTTGGTGAATTGATGGCGCGCACTATTGCCTATGACAAGCGCTATGCGGGTGCCACGGTTTATCCCGGCAAGCGCTGGGAATATGCGGTGCTGTTCGATCTTGATCAGGAATCGCCGGACAAGAACCGCGTTCAATTCGATGAGCGTTCATCCTGGTTCCATGAAGCCATTGGCATGTCGGTTGGTATGCAGGGTCGCATCGTTGGCTTTGGTCAGGTGTATCTTGAAACCTCCAAGGATCGCGATGGCAATTGGCTTGATGGTGGCAAGACCTATCGGTTGCGGGTTGAGCCTAATCCGCCGGTGCGGCAATTCTGGTCCATCACGCTTTATGACAATGTGACGCGCGGCCCCCTGGTGACCGCGCAGGGTGCTGCTGATCTTTCCTCGCGCAATCCTGATTTGGTCAAGAATGCGGATGGATCGGTGGATGTCTATTTCGGGCCGGAACGGCCGGCCAATGCGGCGAATTGGATCAGGACAAACCCGGGAAAGGGCTGGTTTCCCTATTTCCGCTTTTACGCCGCAACAGAAGCCTATTTCGACAAAAGCTGGCAGCTCAATGATATCGAGTTGGTGAGATAAGCCGCCGCGCAACCCGAAACGAAACCAGGAGAGGCTGACATGTCCACATCCATCAACCGCCGCGGCTTGTCAGCCTTGGCGCTTTCGACATCCATCGCACTGACCATCAGGCCATCATGGGGCAACACTGCCATCACGCCCGATGAAGCCAAGGCCATTGCGCGTGAGGCTTGGGCCTATGCCTATGCACCGCTGCAGGGCTACCAGACCATGTATAATCAGACGCAGAATAAGGCGTTCGGTGGCTATGTCGGCGGGTTCAATCAATTCCGGCATTATGCGCGTTCCGCCACGCCCACAGATACGGATATTGTCACACCCAATAATGATACGCCTTATTCCTGGGCCTGGTTGGATTTGCGCGCGGAACCTATGGTGCTGTCTCTGCCAGCCGTACCGGCGCCGCGCTATTATGTGAACCAATGGTTTGATCTGTACACGCATAATTTTGCCTATACCGGCGTGCGGGCCACGGGGCGGGAGGCTGGAAACTATCTTTTCGTTGGCCCGCGCTGGAAGGGTACTGTACCTGCCGGGATCACCAAGGTTTTCGTGGCTGAAACCGAATTCGTGGGGACGCTGACGCGCACGCAACTCTTTGGCCCCGACGATGTCGCCGCATTACAGGCGGTGCAGGCGGGCTATAAGCTTACGCCGCTGTCGCAATTCACTGGCACGGCCGCGCCCACTGCCGCGCCTGCCATTGATTGGCCGGTGTGGGATGCCGCGAAGGGCGAGGGGATTGAGTTCATTTCCTATCTGAATGCGCTTCTGCCCTTCATGCCGATACAGGATTCAGAACAAGAAATGTTCGCCCGCTTTGCGCGTATTGGCATTGGTGCGGGCAGGAATTTCAATGCGAATACGCTTTCGCCAGAAATCCGGGCTGCGATAGAAGCGGGCGCCGCTGAAGCAGCCAAGACGCTGCGCGAAGACGCTGTTAAGGAAAAGACTTCACGGGATATGTTCGGCTCGCGTGAAGAATTGGCTGAAGGCTACATCACAAAGCGCAATTTCGGCGCCATGCTGGGCATCTATGCCAATACAAAGGAGGAGGCTGTCTATGGCAGCCAACAGACCGGCAGTGATGGCAAGGTGCTGGATGGCAATCGGCGCTGGATATTGCGCTTTGAGCCAGGCCAGCTACCGCCTGTCACTGAATTCTGGTCCATCACCATGTATAATTTACCGCAGCGCTTTTTGGTGGATAATCCGCTGAACCGCTATTCCATTGGTGATCGCACAGCGGGTCTTGCGAAAGGCGCCGATGGCTCGCTTGAAATCTACATGCAGGCAGAAAGCCCCGGGCCTGGTAAGGAATCCAACTGGCTGCCGGCACCAAAAGGCCCGTTCTTTTTCGTGGGACGCTTCTACGGCCCGAAGGCCGAGGCCCTGGATGGACGCTGGAACCTGCCGCCGCTCATTGAGGTGAAATATCATGCACGGCTACGGCCTGTGCGAGCCAAGCGAGATCACTTGGCTTGAAAATGCTTGTTTGATTGATCGCATTTTCCGAGCCGCCAAGTGAAGCCACCTGGCTTGAAAATGCTTTAATCCCCCGGCTTAAGCCCCGCCGCCTGAACAATTGATCGGAATTTTTCCAATTCCGCCTGCTGCATGGCGGCAAAATCACTTTGACCTTTGAAGGTGATGGGGGTTGATAAGCGTGCGAAGCCCTCTACCACGGCTGGAACCCGCAAGGCGCGTTCACAGGCACTCTCTGCCCGCGCCAAAGTAGCCTGAGGTGTGCCCGTAGGCGCGTAAAGCCCAGCCCAAATCGAATAGACCAGATCAAAACCCTGTTCCCGTAACGTCGGGGTCTCCGGGAACTCGCTCGTGCGTTTTTCAGCCATCACGCCAACGCCAATAAGATTATTTGCCCTGAGCGGTCCCGGCAGATCGGCATAGATTGAGATATCATTGCGGAGAAGCGCAATAATTGCCTCGGAACTGCCGCGGAAGGGGATATGCGTCATGGGTAGATTGGTCATTTGGGCCAAGGCAGCCATCACAATATGCGGCAGGGATCCTGGACCAGCGGACCCGTAATTGAAGCCCCCACCCGTTTGGCGGGCGCGTTCAACAACATCCTGCACCGTCTTAAGGCCGCTTACTGGGGCCGCCATCATCATCACAGGCGCATCGCCAAGCAAGCAAATGGGGGCGAAATCTGCCACGCGGTAAGGCAGATCTGCCCGGAAAAAAGGCTGAACGGCCATGGGGCCGGTGGTGCTCAGGAGCAACGTATTTCCATCTGCTCTGGCACGCGCAACTTCAGCGGCACCAATAGCCCCTGCAGCACCGGTTGAGTTTTTGACGACCACTTGGGTCCCAAGAACCTCCGCCATCTCTGGGGCAATCAAGCGTGCCATACGATCCGCGCTACCGCCGGCGGCAAAGTTCACGACAATGGTTATCGCGGTTTGTGCATGCGCCAGGTTGAACGTCAGTAGCGCCAGAAAAAAGGCTGCAAGAAAAAGCCGCATGACAGGAATATCCCCAAAAATGTTAAACTGAGCGGAGCAATTCTTATGCCTCACTCAGCGTCCGCCTGCCCGGCTTTCCGCCATCAAGCACAAAATCTCGAACATCATGTTGGCGCCGATTAGCGCGGTCCCGCCACTTTGGTCAAAGGGTGGCGCCACTTCCACAACATCGGCACCGATAATCTGAAGGCCGCGCAGGCCGCGCAATAGGCGTTGGGCCTCTCGCGGCGTCAGCCCGCCGATTTCGGGTGTTCCTGTGCCAGGTGCGAAGGCTGGATCAAGGCTATCCACATCGAAGGTAAGGTAGCTTGGACCGTCACCCACCACGCGTCTTGCCTCGGCGATGGTAGCCTCCACCCCTAATGCCTCGAACTCCTCGATTTTGATGTATAGCGCATGCCGCCAAAATAGGTGTCATTCGTGTCCGAATGCGCATCAAAATGCACCATGCCAAGCGGGCCCAAACCCGGCTGCGCCTTGGCGATACCGCGAAGGATAGGGAGCGAAACGAGGTGATCACCACCAAGCGCAAGGGTCCATGCCCCTTTGCCACGAATTTCCGCGACCCGGTCCTCAATCATCATGAGGGACTGCATCAGATCCGCTGGGTTGGTGGGTGTATCGCCCGCATCAGCAATGCGGCAGAGGCGACAGGGTTCAATGCGAGTCACGGGATGCACGCGCCGGATGATGGACGACATATGGCGAATATCGCGCGGGCCGTGGTGCGCACCTGGCCGATTAGTGGTGCCGAGGTCAAAAGGGATCCCCAACAGCGCAATATCCAGGATTGAGGCATCCTCAATCTGTGGCAACCGCATGAAGGTGACTGGCCCAGCAAAGCGTGGCGTAACCGTGCCGTCCAAAGGTTGAGGCCATTGTGTAGGATCCATGGGTTGCTCCTGCGCCGAGAGGGCCGCTTATGTCTTTGGTCGTATTTTCCGAGCCGCGGCCATCCACGAAGTTACGAACTGCGAAAAAGCTTTGTCGCAGCAGACTCACGCGCTGGCCGCATCCAATTCCGCAACCGCAGCGGCATCCAGTGTAAGTGCCGCTGCCTTCGCCAGATCCGCCAATTGCGCCGAGGTCGTGGCGCTGGCAATCGGCGCCGCCAGACCCGGACGGCCCTTGAACCAGGCGAGCGCGACCTGAGCAGGCGTGGCACCCATGCGCGCCGAAACCTTATCCAAAGCCGCCAGCACCTTCAGCCCTTTTTCATTCAGGTATTTCCCGGCGCCACGCGCACCACGCAGGCTTTTGCCCAGGTCAGCCTCGGCCCGATACTTGCCGGACAGAAAGCCGGAAGCGAGCGAGTAATACGGGATCACGCCAACCCCTTCCGCCGCGCAAAGCGGCAGCAGATCAGCCTCGATGCCACGCTCCAGCAGATTGTAATGCGGCTGCATGGTTTGATAGCGCGGTAGGCCATGCTTTGTGCTGATATCAAGCGCTTCCTTGAAGCGCGCAGCGGAAAAATTGGAAGCGCCAATGGCGCGCACCTTGCCCGCCTTGATCATCTTGTCGAAGGCGGCGAGCGTTTCTTCCTGCGGCACGCTCTCATCATCGCGGTGGCTTTGGTAAAGATCAATCACTTCTGTACCAAGGCGCTTCAGTGATGCTTCAACGGCGCTGGCCAGGTAGGAAGGCGAAAGCCCCTTGCCGATGCCGGGCATTTCCATGCCCGCCTTGGACAGGATCAGCACATCATGCCGGCGCCCGCGCGCCTTCAGCCATTCGCCCATAATGCTCTCGGACTCGCCGCCCTTATTGCCCGGCACCCAATAGGCATAGACATCCGCGGTATCGAGCGCGTTGAGGCCAAGCTCCACCAGCTCATCCAAAATCCGGAAGGATTGCGCCTTGTCCAAGGTCCAACCAAAGACATTGCAGCCGAAAACAACGGGCGGGACGAAAATGCCGGAACGGCCTAATTCGATTTTTTGCATGAGGTTTCTCCTGTCTTGCAGCCAGCTTGCAGGCTTTGTGGCGGGCGGAAAAGGGGGGGGGAGGCGCGAAGACAGGCAGTGCAGTGCGGTGCATAATGCGCGTCTCTCAGACCACGGCATGATTTGGCAGGACGGATCACGCAAAGGACAGCATGAAATGAACGCACCAGGCCCCAATCGCAGTTTTCTTTTTGCCCCGGGTGACCATCCGCGTCGGGCGGAAAAAGTGCTTCAGGTGGGCGCCGATGCCGCTATTCTGGATTTGGAAGACGCGGTCGCCATTGCCGCCAAGCCGGCGGCACGCGGGGCGGTGCGGGCGGCGTTGGAAAGGCCACGCCAATGCCGCGCCTATGTGCGCGTCAATGCTTTTGATACGCCATTCTGCTTTGGTGACCTGCATGCCGTGATCGGCGGCACCTTGGATGGCATTGTCCTGCCCAAGCTGGAAGATGCCGGGCAATTACTGGCGGTGGATTGGATGATCGGCAATCTGGAAGCCGAACGCGGCCTGCCGGCTGGCGGTATTGACCTGATGCCTATTGTTGAAACCGCGTGTGGCTTGGTAGCGCTCCGCGATTTGGCGCGCGCGGCGGCGGCTTTGCCTTCCGGTCGCGTCAGGCGCCTTGCCTTTGGTGCGGGGGATTACACCACCGATCTTGGCATCACCTGGACCTTACATGAGGATGAATTGACGCCGGCGCGAAGCGAATGCGTGCTTGCCTCGCGCGCGGCGGGGCTTGAGCCGCCGATTGATACGGTCTTCATCGAATTGCGCGAAACCGCCGCGTTCGAGGCTTCCTGCACACGCGGCGCGGTGCTGGGCTTTCAGGGCAGGCTATGTATCCACCCGGATCAGATCGCGCCCGTCAATGCGGCCTATTCTCCGCCTGATGCGGAAATCACCCGCGCGCGGCGCATTGTTGAAGCCTTCGCGGAAGCGGAAGCGGGCGGGCTTGCCTCCATCCAGGTAGACGGGCGCTTCGTGGATTACCCGATTGTGCAAAAGGCAGAACGCATTCTGGCGATTGCGGCAAAGATCGGGGCCAAAAACGGTTGACGCGCCGACAACGCGGCGCGCCAACTCGTTCACAAGAATTAGCGCGGTGCGGGCTGCGCCGGCGTCGGCACCAACGGTTGCGCGCGCGGGCCATCGGCGCGGCGGCCACGGCGCTGCACCTCGGCACGCGTCAGCGCACCATCGCTGTCCGCGTCCATGGAACGGAACATCGCATCCGCCATGACGCGCAACTCAGGCAGGGTGATTTTGCCGTCGAGGTCCGCATCAACGAAGCGGAAGCGCGCCGATTGGTGGGTTTCCATGCGTTCGCGCATGCCCTCAGGCGGGCCACGGCCTTCGCCACGGCGGGCGGTGTAGAAAGCGCGAATTTCCTCAACCGTCAGGCCGCCATCCTTGTTCGCGTCAATTTCCGCGAAACGCGCGGCAAGCCAGACAGTGGCTTCTTCACGGGTGACCTTGCCGTCATTATTGGCGTCAGCGCGGGCAAAAGCCTCACCCACCGCGAAGCCCATCATGCCTTCGCCACGCTGGCCGTGATGCATCTGGTGCATCTGCTGCATATTGGCCGGCGGCGCGCCCTGCGGGGCAGGGCCGGGTGCGGGCTGAGCGCCTGCTAACCCCGCCGAGCCAAGGGCGAAAACCGAAGCGACCATAAGGGTACGTGAGGATTTGAAAGACATGGCAAACTCCTGCAAACGGCAATGTGCCGCGAAGGGACTTATGCGCCCCTTCTGTAACTGCCGCATTGCGCCAGCGCAGACCGCGCGTGAAGAAAGGTAACGGGGGTCAGGGCGTGCCACCTTGCCCCAAATCCCACCACATGCCGGTAAAGGCCAAAATGCCTTCCCGCGCGGGCGCGATCAGGAAATGCTCATCCGGGCCATGTTGTTTGCAGCCATTATAGGAATGCGGCACCCAGACCAGCGGCACGCCGATATGGTCCACAAACACATCCCCGGGCAGCCCGCCCGATGAATTCGGGATGATCTGCACGCGCTTGCCGAGCGTTTTCTGCATGCTTTCCTGCGCCCAACGCACCCAGGGGTGATTGGGCGGCGTGCGGGAAGCGGCCATGCGCACGCCGGCGTTCTCGATCACAATATCGCCAAAACCCTGTTCAGTCAGATGGTGGCGCAGAGATGCCTCAAAGGTATTCGGGTCGGTATCCACCGTGTAGCGGATATGGCAGGTGGCGCGCGCATCGGGTGCCACCGCATTCACCGGCGCATCCGGCTTGCCGGAGAGCATGGCGAGTACGATGAAACTATTCCAGCCATAGATTTTCTCAGCCGGCGTCAGGCCGGGCTCACCCCAATCAGCATCAATGGTGGCAGCACCTTCGCCGCCGCCCACCGGGCAGCCATCCAGCACGCCGCGCACTTCCGCCGGCACGCCATTTTGCGGCAGCCAATCGCGCACCAGGATTTTGCCGCGTGGATCAATAATGGCGCCAATCGCGTGGCTCATGCGAATGGCGGGGTCTGTGGTCAGCCCGCCCCAATGGCCGGAATGCACGCCGCCAGCGCGCAGCTTCAGTACCAGGTCAAACTGAAAAATCCCGCGTGTGCCGGTGGCGATTGTGGGCACTTCGGGCTCAACGCGCGGCCCGTCTGACGCGATCAGCACATCGGCAGCCAGCATGTCGCGATGGGCCGCGACGAATTCACGCAAGCCGCGAGAACCCCGTTCTTCCGCCATTTCCAGAATGATTTTCACATTGAAGCCAAGCCGGCCACCGCGTTCGGTGAGCACCGCTTCAAGCGCTGCGATATTCAGCGCATGCTGGCCCTTATTATCGGCGGAACCGCGGCCATACCAGCGGCCATCTTCTTCGTATAACTCCCAAGGCTTCAGCCCTGGGCGCCATTGATCATCCAGGCCACGCACCGTGTCACCATGACCATAAAGCAGCACGGTCGGTTTTGACGCATCTTCAATCCGCACCCCCGTCAAAATCGGGCCAAAGCCTTCCAAGGG
>JAPLOJ010000419.1 GCA_026400795.1 Alphaproteobacteria bacterium | reverse complement strand
CCGCCCACAACATCCTCAAGCTCTACAAGGCAACAGGATAAACAAAGGGGGGCATGCACCAGAAACCTGGCTAGTCTCAATCTGCAAAAAGGCCGGCGGCCATTATCAGACAGGCTCCTAGAGCGTGTTGCGTTCACATGGCTTCACGCAACCCGCTCTACATCGTTGTTTTTCGAGCATCTTCACACGTTCAGATGATTCCATCTGAACGTGATCTGCTCTGGGGCGTGTTGCGTTCACATGGCTTCACGCAACCCGCTCTACATCGTTGTTTTTCGAGCATCTTTGCACGTTCAGATGATTCCATCTGAACTTGATCTGCTCTGGGGCATGCCCGAGCCAGGTGGAACCGCCAGACCGAAAAATGCCCTATTGCCGTTCTGCTGGTGGATCAGCTGAGAATGAGCGGCCGCGTCACCGCAGCCCCGCCTTCAAGCCCTAGCAGTTCCAGCCTGCCAGTTGCCGGAGACATCATGGTGGCAAGTCGCGACCCTTCATTGGCGATGGGTGGCTTCAGCCAGCCGAATTCACTCGGCACAGGCCCGGCGAGCAGCGCCGTCATGGCGGCGTGGCGTTCGGCGCTATAGCGCCAGCGTGGCGCACCGGGATTGGCGATGCCCTGCCAGCCATTGGCGGCGGCGGCGGTGGGTGCTGCGGCAATCACGGCATGCGATGCCTCGGCCCTTTCAATCACCGCAGCCTCGCCAGGCTTGATGCCGGCCAGGGAAAAGATCGCGCCAGCGGCCAGCGGCGTATCGCGCAGCATGGCAAGTGCTGCGGTGTAATCCGGCGCGGTATCGCACACCATGCGTAGAAGATGCGCCGGCGGCAGGCCGCGATGACGCCAACGCTCTGGCCGAATGGCCAGCCAATCCACCGCAAGCCCCAGGAAAGATGCGCCCGCGCCCCGCGCTGCGCGCGCCAAGGCGCCCTGCGGCAGAGGGGGTTGATTGATGGCAATGCCAAAGCGACCAGGGGCCAGCGCCGTAATGGCCCCGGCAAAGCCCGGCCAGCCGAGATTGAGCCAATCCCCCGCGGCCCCCGCCTGCCTAAAGACACAAAGCTGCTCCCCCAGCCCCTTCAGATCCCAATCCAGCACGCGCAGCATGAAGGGCGCGTCTGCCGCGCCAAGCCCCGCCGTGCAGCCCCATTCATAGGAAAGGTTCAGCGCATGGCCACCAGGCCCGGGCAGGGCTTCCGCAATCGCCGAGATTTCCGGGAGCAGCGGATTGCCATTGCGCGCCAGCCAATGCCGCGAAGCCCGATCGGCCAAAGCAAGACCCGGCGCGGTATAGCGCGCGCGGGCGCCGCGCCAGAGCGCTTCCGCGCGCACCGGCGCAGCACGCATGGCGGCAAGCGATGGCTGGGTTTCGGTACGCAGATCGAAAACGGGAATGGCGGGCAGCAATGGTCTGATCTCCTGGCCCGCTATGTAGCGTGAGAGAAGCCACCTGTCTGTTACCCTAGGTGAGAAAATGTGACACGCATGGGCGCGCATGGCGCGGCGCGGTTCCAAGGCAGGGCAAACTGTTCTAAGCGCGAACCCATGTCCCACCCCGGCCTGCCCCTTGCCATCGCCCTTCTTGCCGCGCCTTTTGTGGCGGTGCTGCAATCCAAGGCCATGGCGCCGCTGGCGCTGATTCCGATGGCCATTACGCTCATGCTCGGCTGGCGTGCCGGGTGGCGGCCAAGCCTGCCGAGCAACCCCGTGCTGCTGCTTGGGCTGATGCTGGCGGGGTGGGGTGCAATCACCGCGCTTTGGGCGCCAGAGCCTGGGCGTGCGGCGCTGCTCGCCCTGACCCTGGCCGCCATGATGCTGCTGGCCTATGGCGCCGCTGGGGCGGCCCAAGGCGTGCAGCTGATGCCATGGATCGGCTTTGGCTTGGTCTTTGGCCTTGGCGCGGCTTTCGCGGATTGGCAAAGCGGCAATGCGCTGCGCGCGGCGGTGCGTGGGCTCAAGGAAGTGCCGGCAAGCTTGGTGTTCGGGCTGAAGCCCGCAGCGTCACTCATGGCGCTGCTGCTGCCGATGGGTTTTGCGCTGCCCTGGCCCTGGTTTGCGCGGGCGGCGCTGCTGGTGCTGGGGGCTGGCGTGCTGATTGTGCTGCCCGGGGAAACGGCGCGGCTAGCCACCATTGCGGGCCTAGCCGCGGCGCTGCTCAGCCTGGCGGCGCCGCGCCTGGTGCCGAAATTGGTGGGGGCAGGGGTGGCGGTATTGATCCTGCTGATGCCGCTGCTGGTTGCCTTTATTCCGCAAATCCCCTCAGCCAGCCTGCCGCCTTCGGCGGTACATCGGCTGGTGATCTGGGATTTCGCCGCCGCGCGCATTGCCGAAAAGCCGCTTGCCGGCTGGGGCTTGGAAGCCAGCCGCGCCATGCCGGGCGGGCGGGCGCAACCCGATGCCACCACACTAGACCGGCTGAACATCACCGCACCGGCGCAGCGCGAATTTTTAGTATTGCCTCATGTGGAGTTGATGCCGCTGCATCCCCATAATGGCGCCTTGCAGCTTTGGCTGGAATTGGGCGGCATTGGCGCGCTGATTGCCGCGGCGCTGATGCTAGCCCTTGGCTTTGCCGCTGCGCGAAGTGCCGCACCGGCGGTTGGTGCCGGCATGTTGGCCTCAGCCGCCGTAACGGGGATGCTTTCCTTCGGGCTATGGCAGGCCTGGTGGGTCGCGAGCCTATTGCTTGCGATGGTGGCAATCACCACGCCTTCAGCCGCTGGCGCGCGGCGATGATCATGCTTGCAGGCTGGATGAAGCACTGCGGCGTGATGGGTCAGAACGAATTAAACTGAGGCCGCCTAAATGCACCCGATCCATCGCTCGGGTCATGCCACCTATACGGATGACCACCGAAGCAGCTTCGCCTGAGTTCTACCAGAAGGAATAACAGCTTCAATGCAGCTTCACCTGAGGTTGTCCCCGATCCGCGACCATCCCCACCAGCGTTCGCCATAGTACCGGCGCATGCCCATGCAGCGCTGTCTGGTGCATCTTATAAAGCGACCGATACATCATCCGCGCGAAATAGCCTTCGATGAACATGCTGCGCCCGACCAGGAAGCCCATCAGGCTGCCGACGGTTGAGTATTTGCCGAGTGACACCAGTGACCCGAAATCGCGATAGGCAAAGGGCTCCACTTCAAGCCCACGCAGCTTGCGGTCAATCTGGCGGTACAGATGCGTCGCTTGCTGATGCGCGGCTTGCGCACGCGGTGGCAGGTTGCCCTTGCCATCGGGCCGCGGGCAGGCGGCGCAATCACCAAGCGCGAAGATGTCGGGGTCGCGGGTAGTTTGCAGCGTGGGCAGCACGACCAGTTGATCATTGGGTGTGGTCTCCAGCCCGCCGATATTGCGCAGCACAGCGGGGCCTTTGACGCCGGCGGCCCAGACCACAAGCTCACCGGGGATGACGGCGCCATCGGCCAGCACCACGCCATCGGCGCGCACTTCTGCCACGCGGCGGCCAGCCAGCACTTCAACGCCCAGATCTTCCAGCAGCTTCATGGTGGCGGCCGAGATGCGTTCGGGCAGAGCCGGCAGGATGCGCGGTGCCGCTTCAATCAAGCGGATGCGGACGTCGCGCGCCGGGTCAATCCTGTCCAAGCCATAGGCGACGACGGCGCGTAACGTGCGGTGTAGTTCGGCGGCCAATTCCGTGCCGGTTGCCCCCGCACCGATGATGGCGACATGAAGCTGGCCGGGGCGCACAGGTTCGGCCTGGCTATTGGCGCGCAGGCACGCATTGACCAAGCGGCGATGAAAGCGGCTGGCCTGGGCAACGTTTTCCAGCGGCACGGCGTGTTCGGCTGCCCCCGGCGTGCCGAAATCATTGGTGACGCTGCCGATGCAGATAACCAGCGTGTCATAGGGCACGCGGCTTGGTGGCGTGACCTGGCGGCCTTCATCGTCAATGGTGGCGCCGACCAGGATTTCGCGTGCTTCCCGGTCAATGCCGGTCATGGGCCCGAAGCGGTAGGTGAAGTGGTGGTTATGGGCTTGGCGCAGGTAATGGAGGTCGTGCCGGTCCCGATCGAGGCTCCCGGCCGCCACCGCATGCAGCAATGGTTTCCACAGATGTGTCCGCGC
This sequence comes from Alphaproteobacteria bacterium, assembly GCA_026400795.1. GTDB lineage: Bacteria > Pseudomonadota > Alphaproteobacteria > Acetobacterales > Acetobacteraceae > Neoroseomonas. The sequence continues at coordinate 22,518 of JAPLOJ010000419.1, read as the reverse complement.
GCGTTCCACCAGCGTGACCTCGGCCGCGCCGCTGCGGGCGTAGCGGTGGCCCAGCCTGGTGACGAGTTCCAGCCCCGCCGCCCCGCCACCGACCACGACAATGCGATGGGCCGCTTTATCGGTTTGGCTGGCGTTCATGCTGATCGCTCCGCTGTTTGGTGCCCGTAATGGGGGTCTGGGGGCGGAGCCCCCGTTTCGGCCTCAACCCTTGCCCTACAGCCACCTTATGCGCATCTTCCCACCAGTAAAGGAAGCCACCGTGATTACTCTGCCTGCGCCCAAGCCCGAAATCCTTGCCCGTCGCGCCGAAATTATCGCAGCGCTATGCGCCTTTGTGCCCGGCGATGGCGTGATTGCCGAGGGCATTCGTCTGAAACCCTATGAAACCGACGGGCTTGCCGCTTATCGGCAGATGCCGCTCGCGGTTGTGCTGCCTTCCACAACCGAACAGGTCGCGGCTGTACTGCGGTATTGCAATGAACAGGGCATTCGCGTGGTGCCGCGCGGGGCGGGGACCAGTCTTTCCGGTGGTGCGCTGCCTTTGGCGGATGCGGTGGTGGTGGGGCTGATGCGCCTCAACGCTATTCATGAAATCAATTATGCGGATCGCTATGCGGTGGTGGGTGCTGGCGTCACGAATATAGGCATTACCAAGGCGGTGGAGGCTGATGGGTTTTTCTATGCGCCCGATCCGTCTTCTCAGCTTGCCTGCATGATTGGCGGTAATGTGATGATGAATTCCGGCGGTGCGCATTGCCTGAAATATGGGGTGACGGCGAATAACCTGCTCGGCGTGAAATTCGTGACCATTGAAGGTGAGGTGCTGGAGATTGGCGGCACTTATCTGGATGCGGCGGGTTATGATTGGCTGGGCTTGATCACGGGTAGTGAAGGCCAATTGGGCATTGTGACGGAAGTGACAGTGCGCATTCTGCGCAGCGCCGAAGGGGCGCGCGCCATGCTGGCGGCCTTCAATTCCATTGAAATCGCCGGTGCGGCGGTGGATGCCATTATCGGCAGCGGCATTATTCCGGTGGCGTTGGAATTCATGGACAAGCCCTGCATCCATGCCTGCGAAGCCTTCGCCCATGCCGGCTATCCGCTGGATGCGGAAGCGATGCTGATCATTGAAGTTGAAGGCAGTATCGCGGAACAGGATGCCTTGTTGGCGCGCATCAAGGATATTTGCGCGCGGTTTGACCCGATCAGCCTGAAGGTTGCGGAGACCGCCGAACAAAGCCTTGCCATCTGGAAAGGCCGCAAAGGCGCCTTTGGTGCGGTGGGGCGCATCAGCCCCGATTACCTTTGTATGGATGGCACCATTCCAACCAGCGAATTGCCGCGCGTGCTTAGGCGCATTGGTGAGATGAGCGACCAGTACGGGTTGAAGGTCGCCAATGTGTTCCATGCCGGTGATGGCAATTTGCATCCGCTGATTATGTTTGATGCGAATGACGCGGATAGCTTCCACCGCGCTGAGGCCTTTGGTGCCGACATCTTGAAGCTTTGCGTGGAAGTCGGCGGCTGCTTGACCGGTGAGCATGGTGTTGGCGTCGAAAAGCGCGATCTGATGACTGTGCAATTCCAGCCGCATGAATTGACCCAGCAGCGCGCCATCAAAAGCGCCTTTGATCCCGACTGGTTGCTCAATCCCGCCAAGGTGTTCCCGTTGCAAGGCGCTTTGGCGCCCGCGCTGGCCGCTGAATGAGCGCGATGATCGCGCCGGTGGATGAGGCCGGCATCATTGCCGCGGTGCAGGCAGCGCGCGCGGCGCGTGAACCGCTTGCCATTGAAGGCCAAGGATCAAAGCGCGGAATACTGCGTCCCGTGCAGGCCGCGCGCAGCCTTTCGACGCGTGGGCTGACCGGCGTTACGCTTTATCGCCCGGCGGAACTCATCATCAGCGCGCGCGCCGGCACGCCGCTTGCCGAAATTGAAGCCACCTTGGCGGAAAAGGGCCAGCATTTGATTGCTGAATCGCCCTATTTGAATGGCGTTTTTGGTACAAGCGCACCGCCCAGCATTGGCGGTGTGGTCGCGGCCAATCTGTCCGGCCCGCGGCGCATCACCTGGGGGGCGACGCGCGATCATGTGATGGGGCTGCGCTTCGTCAATGGCGCTGGTGAGGTCATTCGTTCCGGTGGGCGCGTGCTGAAGAACGTGACGGGGCTTGATTTGTGCAAGCTGCTGTCGGGGTCTTACGGCACGCTTGGCGTGATCACCGAAGTGACGCTCAAAGTGCTGCCGGCGCCAGAAGCAAGTGCGACGCTGCTGATTGAAACGCCCGATCTTGCAAGCGCGGTGGCTGCGCTTTCGGCAGGGCTCGGCAGCCCCTTTGGTGTTTCCGGTGCGGCAGCGCTGCCGGTGAAGGATCACGTGATTGCAGCGGTAAGGCTTGAGGATTTCGCGGCTTCGGTCACTTATCGCATGGAAAAGCTGCGCGGCGTGCTGGGCAGTTTTGGCACGCAGCGCGTGATGGAAGATGCCGAAAGCCGTATCTTCTGGCGCGGCGTGCGTGAAGTGGAACCGCTTCAGGTCATGCCGGATGAAGCGATTTGGCGGGTTTCAGTGCGCCCCTCCGCCGGGCCGCAGATTGCAGCGGCGGCAAGTGCGATTGGCGGGCGCGTCATGCTGGATTGGGGCGGCGGCCTGGTTTGGGTTGCCGCGAGCCCCAGTATCGAAAATCACGCCGCGATCAGCGGGGCGGCGCGTGCGCAGGGCGGCGCAGCGATGCTGTTCCGCGCGCCGGAATCCTTGCGGCTTGCCGTGCCGGTATTGCCCGAAGAAGCCGCGCCGCTAGCCAAGATTGGCGCGCGCGTGAAGGAAGCGCTTGACCCCGGCGGGCTGTTCAATCCTGGGCATATCCGCGCCGCGTGATTCGTGACCTACGGCAGCTTGCTTGTGCCCGCTGCGCGAATGATGCCTGCGGGCCGCGCCGCCTTTTCGGCAATACCACTGATGCCCTGGCGGCGGGCCAATTCGGCCCAGACTTCCTCGGGCCTGATGCCGGCATCCACCCAGATCACCATCAAGTGATACAGCACATCGGCTGATTCCAGCACCGTAGCGTCGCGATTGCCGAGGGTGGCTTCAATGACGCATTCCACCGCCTCTTCGCCGAATTTCTGCGCGACCTTGGCGGTGCCGCGCGCCATCAACCGCGCGGAATGGGACGAAACGATATCGCCCGCAAGCCGGCGTTGTTCCACCGTTTGCCAAAGCTGGTCCAGCATCATGGCATTGGCGCCTGTGGGTGCAACAATGAGCGGCCGCAGCACCCGCGCTTCCATCTTGCGGATGCGTTTGGGGGGTTTCGCCGCTTTTACCTTGATTCCACCGGGCAGCGGTAGCGCCACCTTTTTCTTCGCGGCCTTTGCGACCTTCAGCTTGGCGCCCGGCTTGATCCTATCTGCCGCTTTCACCTTGGCGGGTTTTGTGGCCTTAGCCATTCACGCGGCCTCCTGCCGATGTGGGACGGGGCGGATGGGCAGACCCGCAGCCGCGAGCGCGGCCTTGGCCTCAGCAATCCGGAATACCCCGTAATGGAAAACACTGGCGGCGAGCAGGCCCGTAGCACCGGCGCGCGCGCCTTCGACGAAATGGCGCAATTCACCCACACCGCCGGACGCCACAATCGGTAACCGCGTGGCGGCGCGCACCGCAGCGGTCAGTTCAAGGTCGAAGCCCTGCTTGGTGCCATCGCGGTCCATGGAGGTGAGCAGGATTTCACCCGCGCCGAGAGCTTCAACCTGCTTGGCCCAAGCAATGGCATCAATGCCGGTGCCGCGCCGCCCGCCATGGGTGAAAACTTCCCAGCCGCCGCCCACGTCGCGCCGACGCGCATCAATCGCGACCACGATGGCTTGGCTGCCGAAAGCCTCAGCCGCATGGCGCACCAGATCCGGGTCCGTAACAGCAGCCGAGTTGATGGAAACCTTGTCTGCGCCGGCCAGTAAAAGCCGGCGCGCATCTTCCACGCTGCGCACGCCGCCACCGACGGTTAACGGGATGAAGACCTCAGCCGCCGTGCGGGAAACCACATCCAGAATAGTGTCGCGGTTTTCGGCGGATGCTGTGATGTCAAGGAAGGTGATCTCATCCGCTCCTTCGCGGTCATAATTGCGCGCCTGTTCCACCGGGTCCCCGGCGTCGCGCAGCTCCACGAAGTTCACGCCTTTGACGACGCGACCATCCTTAACATCCAGGCAGGGAATGACACGAAGGGCGAGCAAGGGTCCTCAACGGGATTTGTGGTTGCGGGGCATGAGGCCAAGGCCGGCGCTTCACGAGAAATCGCGATGCGCCGGAATGATCTCTCGGTCAAGCCCCGAAAGGCAAGGCTTGCAGCATTGCGCGGACAGCGCCACATTTCCCCCATGGCCAGAAAGGGCAAAGCTGCCGCCAAGGGTGGCGATTATCTGACCGGGCATTTGCTGATTGCGATGCCGGGCATGGAAGACCCGCGTTTTGCGCAAAGCGTGGTGTGCCTGTGCAACCATTCTGCCGAGGGGGCCATGGGGCTGATGCTTAATCGCCCGATCGAAGGCTTAGGTTTTGACAAATTGCTAAAGCAGCTTGGCTTGAAGCCCGTGCCTTCGCAGCGCCAAATCCGGATGGTTTCCGGCGGCCCAGTGGAAGCCGGGCGCGGCTTTGTGCTGCATACGGATGATTGGTCCGCCGAGGGCAGCTTGGCCTTTGGTGCCGGCCTCGCCATGACCGCGAGTGTGGATATCTTGAGCGCCATCGCCGCCGGCGGCGGCCCACGGCAGGGGTTGCTCGCACTTGGCTATGCCGGCTGGGCGCCCGGCCAATTGGATCAAGAAATCCAGCGCAATTCCTGGCTGAGCGTACCAGCGGATGAGGCGCTGCTATTCCATGAGGATGCCGGCACAACCTGGCAGGCGGCGCTGGCAAAGCTGAAGGTGCACCCGGCGTGGCTGTCTTCGGCTGCCGGGCATGCGTAAGGATTTTTGAAACATGCAGATGTCCGCCATTCCTTTTGACACGACCGATTGGGCGGGGGTGGAGCCCACGCGCCATGCGGGCGTTACCGGTGAGGCGCTTTGGCGTACCCGCCATGTCGGGCCGGCGGAAAACCCAATCCGCGTGCGCATGGTGGAATATTCACCGGGTTATGTTGCGGACCATTGGTGCCAGAAGGGCCATGTGCTGCTGGTGCTGGAAGGCGAATTGGAAACCACGCTCGCGGATGGGCGCGTATTCGTGCTGAAGCCCGGCATGTCTTATCAGGTGGCTGATGGGGCCGAGGCGCATATGTCTCGTAGCACAACCGGCGCTCGGCTGTTTATTGTGGATTGAAGGGCGCGAGCTTGACGCCTATGGCGTGATTTATCAGTCCGCCACCATGGCAGGCCGCGCAATCTTGCTGATATCATCCGCCGTTAAAGCAACACGAAAGCCGCTGCGGACAAGCTCGGCAAAATCTTCATTGGGCAGCATGACGGTCAGACAATAAAGTTTGTCCTGCCCGACATTGATCACCTCATGTTCATGGCCCGGCCGCACGATGAAGCTTTCGCCCGCCTTTACATGCACTTCCATCCCGTCGCAGACGGATTTTGCTTCGCCGCTCAGCACAAAGAACATCTCATGCGCATGGCCGTGGCGATGCCAGGGGGTCTTGCCACCCGGTTCGAAGATTTCGAGGAAAATGGAAAAAGGCAGCTGATCCCTGATTGGGTCCGCGATCATGGCGAAGTAATTGGTGTCCTTTTCGGAAATCTTGAATGTCTCAAGGTCCGCAATACGTCGCGTGATGATGGGGGAAAGCTTCACCGGGCTTGCTTCATTTTCGCTCATGGGTGTCTTCCTATCATTGGGGTTCAAGCCACGCTCATCGCGCGTAAAGCCGATCCAGCCGCACAAGGCGGTTCAGGATCATCAGCAGTAGAACCGTTACCACAATCAGGATCGCGGATACGGCGTGCACGGTCGGTTCCAGGCTGAAGCTTGCTTCCGCATAGATCCGCACCGGCAGGGTTGTCATGCGCGCGGTGGTCAGAAAGCTGGTTACGGTGACTTCCCCGAAGGAGATGAGAAAGCTCATGATACCTGCTGCGACAAGCCCAGGTGCCAGGCCTGGCATGATCACCCATAGGAAGCGCGACAGTGCTGATGCTCCAAGGCTTGCAGCCGCATCTTCCTGCGCCTTGTCGAGTTGTTCCACAGATGCCTGAAGCAGCGCGATCGAGAAGGGCAGAACAAGGACTACATGCACGGCAAGCATGCCAAGGAAGGGCGGTATGGCTGTGAATGCCTGTAAAAGCTTAAGCATGCCAACGCCAATCGCGACATGCGGCAAGGAAAGCGGCAGGGTCCAAAAGGCAGACAGTGCCATCAGGCCGCGAAAGCGGTGGCGCGATAGGGCAAAGGCGGCAGGAAGCGCCAAACCAATCGCAAGCACCGCAGTTGCCGCGGCAAGCTGCACGGAAATCCAGAAACTCGCGGCATAGGCACCACCGAAAAGAACGCGATCATACCATTTCAAGGTGAAGGCACGAAAGCCGGCGACGGTTGCCTGCGGCACATCATTGAAGCTTTGAATCATCACCAGAACCAGCGGCAGCAAAAGCAGAAGAAGGCTGCTGGCCAGCAGCAATTTGCCAATGACCGGGCCGAACAGGTCGAGGATTCTGAGCAGCCATCCCGGCACGCTGCGGGAGCTACCGGGCGCGCCGCTTTTCCAGGGCGTGAGCTTGCGCGTGATCCCAATCACCAGCAGTGCGAAGACGGTACTCGCCAGTGTCATGACCAAGGCCAAGGCGGCGGCCATCGGTGCATTCAGATTCTGCAACGCCTCCTGCCAAACCAGCATGCCGGTGGTCCAGACCTTCTTGCCGCCGAGCAGCGTGGCCGAGACATAGGCGGTGGAAGCCATCAGAAAAACAATGATGATGCCCGCCCGCAAGCCAGGCAGGGATAGCGGCAGATCAACCAGAAAAACCCGGATAGTGCGTGAAGCGCCGAGGCTTTCTGCGGCCTCATGCACGCGCGGGCTGGTGCCTTGCAGCACATCATAAAGCGCCAGCACCATGAAGGGCATGAACACCTGCGCCAGCGCCAGCGCCACGGCGCCATGGGTATAGAGCATCTGCCGAAAGGGCGGAATGCCAAAGACACTAAGCACCTGGTTGATCAGCCCATCCGGCGCCAGCAGCAGCACGATCCCAAGCGAGCGAACGACAACATTGGTCAGCAAGGGAATAAGGATCACCGCAAAAGCCAGTGGTCGCCACTTGAGCGGAAGCCGCACCAACCAAAGCGCAAGCGGATATCCCAACAGGACCGTCAGCGCCGTGACACCAGCGCCAAGCAACAACGTTTCGATAATGATGCGAACAAGGAACTCATCACCAAAGATGGATGCAAATTGCGCTGCCGAGGGTGGTTGAATGATCGGCCCGAAAGGATCGGGATATTCATGCAGGGAAAGTAATGTCAGCACCGCAAAGGGGGCTGCGAAGGTCAGCAATAGCCAAAAGGTGACCGGAAATGCCAGCAACGGCCCGATAAAAGACCGTTTTTCTAGCGTTCCGGTCGCGGTTTTCGTCACCCCGCAATCTCGCGGTTGAAGCGGCTGGTCCAGGCGGGTTGGTTGCGAATGACCACATCCCAATCGAAATCCACCAGCTTTGCCACATCAGGCCCAAGCACTAGCTTTGGCTGAAGATCGGCCGGAATGGCGATGTTCTTCACCGTCGGCGAGTAATAGATTTGCTGTGCGTAGGCCAGCATGCAGGGGGCGGACAGATGCAGATTGACCCATTCTTCCGCAAGCTTCTGGTTGCGCGTGCCGACCGTGATGCAGGCAACATTCATGGCGATGGCCTGACCTTCCACGGGATTAGCAATTTCAATATTCGGATTGCGTGTTTCAGCATAACTGCGCGTAAAGCTGCCGAATTCGACCGAGATATCCGCAACGCCTTGGTCGAACATGCCATAAAGCTGATCCTGGCTGCCCTGGATGGCGGCGAAGGGTTTTAGTTCCCTGATCTTGCGGAAGCCGATGTCAATCGCGTTCTCACTGCCGCCAAAAATCTTGGCTGCCATCAATAGCGCGGCGGTGCCCTGGGCGCCCGGATAGGATGGCCAGGCGATTCGGCCGCGCCATTCCGGATTCCACAAATCCTGCCAGCTTGTGACGGGTTTTGAGGCCTTGCGCTTGTCATAGACGATCGTGACCGGGTTGAAAGCCACGCCATAACCGCCAAGTTTCGCCACATCATACAGGTTCGCAAATTGCGGCACGGCATCTGTCGGCGCTTGGGTCACACCATCCTTCACGGCCTGACGGCTTTCGAAGATATTCAAGTAAATGACATCAAAGCTGGGCCGACCACGTTCAGCATAAGCGCGCGCGCGACGTTCCGGCGTGCCACCAAGCACGTAGCTGACCTTCACACCTGGGTATTTCGCCAGCAGGGCTTTTTCCACATGCTCACGCACAATCCGTTCCTGCGCGCCACCCCAAACGCCCACCACAAGCTCATCACCGGCTTTCGGCTGGGCCACGGCGGTGCGGGTGAAATGCACAGGCGCGGCCAAGCCAGCGCCCAGCAGCAAGCGGCCGATTTGTCTGCGAGTCGTTGTCATCGTTCTTCCTTCCAGGGGTACGGGTAAGTCACAAAAGAAAACTGCAACCACCAGCAAGCGCCGTGATGTGGCAGGCGGTGCCCATTGGTGGCGGCGGGGTATCTGAGGGTGTCAGCACGCGCACGCGGCCTGCGGGTGTTTCCACCTCCACCTCATACAGGTCACCAAGGTAGATTGCGGAAGCCACAACGCCGCCCAGCTTCAACGGGCCGGCTGGCGCTTCTGCAAGCCGCAAGCGCGCGGCGCGGAGGATGATGGCCTTCGCCCCGGCCGGCGCATCAGCACAGCCAAGGCCAGGCGCTTCGAAAACACCATTGTTGCTATGACCGGCAAGAACGGTGCGCGCACCAAGGAAGGAAGCGGTGAAGGCTTCTTGTGGGTGATCGCAAAGCGCTTGCGGTGTGCCCACCTCAATCAACTTGCCCTGCTGCATCACCGCAATACGATCTGACATAGCAAGCGCTTCTTCCTGATCATGCGTCACGAAAAGCGTCGTGATGGCCAGGCGCTGCTGCAGCCGCCGAATTTCGCCGCGCATTTCAACGCGCAGATGCGCATCAAGATTGGATAAGGGCTCATCCAGCAAAAGCACATCGGGTTCGATCACCAAGGCCCGCGCCAGCGCCACGCGTTGCTGCTGGCCGCCCGAAAGTTGAGAAGGATAGCGATTGGCGAGATGCGACAGCGCCACCATTTCAAGCGCAGCACCCGCCTTCTGCCGACATGCCGCCTGGTTCATGCCGCGCATGCGCAGCCCGAAAGCCACATTGCGCAGAATATCAAGATGCGGAAACAGCGCATAGGATTGAAAGACAACGCCCATATTGCGCCTATGCGCGGCAAGCCCGGTGATGTCCTTGCCATTCACCTGCACTCTGCCCGCTGAGGGCGCTACAAATCCGGCCACCATGCGCAACGTGGTGGTCTTGCCGCAGCCTGAGGGGCCGAGAAGGGCGACAAGCTCGCCCTTGCCCACCTCAAGCGTCACGGTGTCCACTGCCATCGTCGTGCCGAATTGGGCAGAAAGACCGTCAAGGATAAGGTGGGGCGGTTGTTTCATGGTGCCTTCATGAGTCTCTTGGCATGCAAATGAAGGGCCATGCAGCTTAGACCCGCGCAATGACCGCAACGGGCCCGCCACCATCCGGCCCTTGATGCTCCGCTCCGCCCGAGACGAACAGACGCGTATCGCCAACCGCGCCGGCCAGCACGCCGCCTACCAGCGCACGGGCATGGCGTGTTGCGTTGATATCACTGTCATCGCGCATGATATGGCGCGCGCCGCGGATGGTGCTGCCATGCGGCGGTTCTGCCTTGGCCAATACCGCCGCGATGCGCCCGCGTGCCGCATCATCAAGCTGCCCATGACCCTTGAGACTAAGCTCCTCCAGCGCGCCCCAAAGGGCGAGCGAATCAATCCCGTCCTTCATAACGCGATGCGTCATGACAAGATCGCCGGCCCAGGCATCGGAATTGCCCAGCACCATGATCTCATTGCGCATCAGTTCGATGCCGGCGGAGGTACTGGCCACCCCGGAATGGAGCGACCAATCGGTGCAAACCACATCATCGGTGGCTTTCGCTGCATCTATTTCCCCCAGGGCTACCGCAACACCAAGCGCAGAAGCACCGCGCGAAAAACCCATGGATTCATAGGTATCAACACAAACCACATCCTGCCCTTCGGCGCGTTCGGCGGTCAGCAACGGACATTTCACCTGGACGTAGTGAACATCCTTCGGATCGGTGATGCCAGCCTGCGCCATGGCGTTGCGCACGGCCTTGGCGGTTTCCTGTATTTGCGCACTGCGGCCGATTTCGGCGGCGGTAAAATCACGCGTGAAGCCGGTGCCAATGGCAAGCCTTTTGCCGGCTGATTTCGGTGCGCCATCCTTGGCAACCGCAAAGACAATCATATGCGGGCTGAGGCCGCCTTCCGTCCCGCCTGACATCACCAGCGCAATGCGCGCCCCCACTTCCGTGGGCGTCATGCCGGTCGCCTCCGCAAGGGCCAGCTTCATCGCGAGCGTAGCATAGCCGCGGGTGAAATCATTCACGCAGCCATTGCCTTCGGTCTTGCCGAGGATCGCAACAATGCTGGCAGGATCAAGCCGCCCTGCGGCAAAGGCGGCCTTGAGCGCCGACATATCGGCCGGATCACGCATGGGCAGGCGTTCAACAATGGCGCGCATTTGGGCGGGCCCCTCAGATTTTCTTCTTCATACGCCGACAGCCTTGGCCTAAGGCGCGTTATACAGTGTTTTGCGCGTAATCCGTTCCAGCGGATATGCATGCACTTCGCGGCAAAGCTGCACCAGCGCCGCTGCCGCGCGCTGCACTACAATGCCGCCACGGGTTGCATCGGCCGAGGCCGCGTCACCACACGCGCCCGATGGTTCCAGGTCCTGTGTTTGCCAGCCGAAGCCGACCGCGCCTTCGGGCGTCAGCATGCCGCCAGCTTTTTCGATTTCGATGGATAACGGAGCAAAATTCGCAGCGTGTTTCATGGCAATCAGATCACCATGCAGATGCAGCATGACGCTTGTTTCCACCTCTCCGCCATGAATGCCGTGCTTGAGTTCCATGGCGCTGAACAAATCATCCTGTTTCGTGATGTTCCACCAGGTGGCCGTTACCACGAACATCTCATGCTGCACCCGCAATTCTCGCGCCACGATATCCGCGACTTGCGGCTGACCGCCATGGGAATTGAACAGGATCAGCTTGCGGCAACCGGCGCGTAGCACGCTCTCACCAATATCGAACCACAGGCGGAACAGCGTTTCATGCGAAAGGCTGAGCGTGCCAGGGAAGGCGTGATGTTCATTGGATTTACCGATGGGCATCATGGGCAGCACAAGCACTGGCAGATCATCTGGCATCAGCTGCACAGCCTGCGCGATCATGCCCTGATTGATCGCCGCATCCACCTTGATGGGCAAATGCGGCCCATGCTGTTCAGTGGCGGCCACCGGAAGAATGGCAACAAGATTTGCCATATCCATTTCGGCGAAATCCTTGGTGGAATGGTCCCACCACCAATGGGATTTTAAGCGCGCTGTCATGCCGCACTAAAAGCGCGCAGGCGGCGGGGGAACAAGGCGCAAAGCGGACAAAGATGAGCGCGCCAGCCCGGCGCCGGAGACTTTGCACGCTTCACGGTCAATACACGCCTAAAAATTAGGCGGGACGCCGTTCATGCAGCCTTGTGTTGCCTTTCACGCAAATAGCGCTTTGGGCAACATACCGTGAACGCCCTTGGAAGTGTTCACCGTCTGCGTCACATGGAAATCCACACCCACAGAACACAGCGTATAGGCATCCATCCGCGTTATGTTCTTGGTCTCGACAAGGTAATCAATCATCTCACGCAGTGCGATTTCCATGGCACGATCAAGGCTGGTATCAAAGCCCATGGTAATGACATGCGTCGGCGTTTCAGCGCGCGGCTGCTTCAGCACCATATCCTTGCGCACGGTCAGTCGGAACTTGCCCTGTAAGGCTGTTTCAATGGCGGTCAGGCAGACCTCGCCATCGCCTTGCGCGCCATGCCCATCGCCGCAGGAGAAGTTCGCGCCGGCGACATGCACAGGAAGATACAGCGTCGTGCCCGCGACAAGCTGCTTATTGTCAATATTGCCGTGCAGCGCCCCCAATTCTTCGGCGGCGCGACACCCATAATGCCAAAAAACGGCCTGAGTGGAATATCAACACCAAAAGGCAGGCGCCCGATCATTCTCTCGGCATCGAGGGGAATATTCAGAATGCGCCCTTCGGGAAATTCATCCGGCAAGGTCCCGCCCAAGGGACGAATCAGGTTGAAGCCCCAATCCTGCCGCAGCTTGATGTCCAGAATATCCACTTGCAGCACATTGCCTGGTTCGGCGCCTTCCACGGCAACAGGGCCAGTCAGGATATGCGGGGCGCCGGCAAAGCGATCGTTTTTCTGATGCACCGCGAATAATTCTGGAGGTGTGTGGAAGGGCTTTGGCGGCACCATTTCCGGCGGGCCTGTCAGCGTATCAATCGTGACCTCATCACCACTCGCGATGGTGATCTGCGCCGGGCGCGTGGCATCAAAATAGCCCCAATGGCAGGCATCGGCGCTGGCGGCGAGGTGATGGTTTTTGGACATGATGCGCTCTTTCTCTGGTTGAGTAAGGAAAGATGAGATGACGTGTCGCGTAGCTTTTGGCGTGATCAATGGCAATAGCGTGGCATGGTGCTTGCTGTCCCTTTCCAGCGCCGTACAATCCGTATCGCGCGATCATCCGGGCAAACGGCAGAATTGTCGGTCAATGAGGGTTGAGTTGCATGAATGATGCCACTGAAGTGGATGTGAAGACTTATGCCGATACCATGGCAAAGGCTTTGGGCTTGCCGTTGACTGCGGAATACGCGCCGCAAGTTGAAGCCAATCTTGCCGTGGCGTTTCGGCTTGTGCAGCTGGTGCTTGATTTCCCCCTGCCCGATGAAGCAGAGCCCGCCCCGGTTTTTGCAGCCCAAGGCAATCAGGCATGAAGGATTGGACCCAAGAACCCGCGCATAGCATCGCTGATGCGGTGCGGAGCGGCCAGGTCACGGCGCGCCTTGTGGCAGAACAGCATCTGGCGGCCATCGCGCGCCGTAATGACCTGTTGAAGGCCTACACGGATATCACCGCCAGCCGAGCGCTTGCCCGCGCTGATGCCATTGATGCGGTGCGCGCGCAGGGCCAGCCCTTGCCGCCGCTCGCCGGTGTGCCCTTTGCGGTCAAGAATTTGTTTGACGTGGATGGCCTGGTCACGCGTGCTGGTTCCAAGATCAATCGCGATCATGCGCCCTCTCAGCAGGATGCGACGCTTGTCACGCGGCTGGAAGCGGCCGGCGCGGTGCTGCTAGGCGCGCTTAATATGGGCGAATACGCTTATGATTTTACCGGCCGAAATGCGCATGATGGCAATTCGCTCAATCCGCATGACACGGCACGCATGACAGGTGGTTCTTCCGGTGGTTCGGGCGGTGCGGCGGCTGCGGGGCTTGCCGCCATCACGCTTGGGTCTGATACCAATGGATCAATCCGTGTTCCGGCATCGCTATGCGGTCTGTTTGGATTGAAGCCGAGCTATGGCGGGCTTTCGCGTGCCGGTACTTTTCCTTTCATCGCAAGCCTTGATCATGTCGGGCCGCTTGCGCGTTCCGTGAAAGATTTGGCGCTGGCTTATGACGCGATGCGCGGTGCTGACCCGCTTGATCCGGTATGCACCGCGGGTACCGCGGCACCTGTCACGCCACCGCTCGATGCTGGCATCAAGGGGCTGCGCATCGCGCGCGCCGGGGGCTACTTCACGCGCATGGGTGAACCGAAGGCCTTTGCCGCCGTGGATCTTGTAGCGCGCGCACTTGGCGCTGAGGGGAGCGTGGAATTCCCGGAAGCGCATCGCGCCCGTGCTGCCGCTTTCATCATCACCATGATCGAAGGATCAGCCCTGCATCATGATCGCATTCGCGCAAGGCCCGCAGATTTTGACCCCGAAGTGCGCGATAGGTTGATTGCTGGCGCCATGCTGCCGGGCGATTGGTATGTGAAGGCGCAAAAATTCCGCCGTTGGTTTCAAGCGGAAGCATTGAAGCTGTTTGCTGAGACCGATCTGATCCTGGCCCCCGCGACTCCCACTTCGGCGCCGCTCGTGGATCAGCAAACCTTTGTTCTGGACGGCCAAACCCTGCCCGTGCGGCCCAATCTTGGCATCTTCACCCAGCCTATTTCCTTCATCGGCCTGCCGGTGGTTACCGTGCCGGTTTGGCCTGAGCAAGGCATGCCCATCGGCGTGCAGATTATTGCCGCACCTGGTCAGGAAGCGCTTGCCTTGCGCGCGGCTCATTGGTTGGAAAACCAACGCATCGTTCACGCCAAACAAGCGAGCTGAGGAGACGTTCATGGACATCAACATTGCCGAGGTGAAGGCCGAAGTCGAAGCCGCCTTTGCGGAATATGAAAAGGCGCTAATCAGCAATGATGTCGAAACGCTTGACCGGCTTTTTCTGGATAGTCCGAACACCATCCGCTTTGGCGCTGCCGAGAATCTCTATGGCTATGCCGAAATCGCCGCCTTCCGCGCCGGGCGGCCATCAGCGGGGTTGGAACGCAGCCTGGAACGCACCGTCATCACCACCTATGGGCGAGATATGGCTACCGCCTGGACCATGTTTCGCCGCCCGTCCCTGACGGGAAAAATCGGACGGCAAAGCCAGGTCTGGGCACGCACGCCTGAAGGCTGGCGCGTGGTGGCCGCGCATGTCTCCGTTATTACGGAATAGGTGCGGCGCCCTCAACTCACCGCGATTTGCGTGTAATCCTGGAACCAGTTGCGCGCCTGCACAAAACCGCGGCAGCGTGCACTCAAGGCGCGCGGATTAAGGTCATGCACCACGGCAAGCAAGGACGCCTCATCAATCAGGATTTCGTGCAGCTTGGCCATGGCGCGTGTCTGTTCCGCCGGATCAAAGGCATTGCGCACCACGGCAAGCTGCGCATTCACCGCTGGCGAATTATGGAGCCCCCAATTGATGCCGCGCGGCGGCCCAAGTTCTCCATCATAGATGAACCAGCCAGTATTCGGTTCCATGGACGGAATGGCGATATTCAATGCGTGGCCGCCGCGTGAGGAAGCATCACGCGCCCCGGCGCGGAGCATATTGATGGAAGTCGCGAAATCCACCGGCTGGAAGGTGACATCAAAGAAGCATTCCTTGAGGCCCGCTTGCATCGCCTCATTCATCGGTTGCGGTACCATCTGTCCACCGCCGGAAACCGGCATGATGACATTCAAGGCGCAACGCCGCGCGGCGGAATAGCCGGCTTCGGTCATCAACCGCCGCGCCTCGGCCGGGTCATGGCGGAGCCGGAAGGATGGATTGCCGAACCACGGATCATCCGGCGTGACCTTGCCGCGTGCCGCTAGCGCGGCGCCGGAAAGCAGTGCCACGATACCGTCGCGGTCTATTGCCAAATTGGCCGCTTGCCGCACCCTGAGATCGGCAAAGGGGCTGCCTTCCGTCACATTCAAACGCCAGGCCCAGATATGCGGATAGGCATTCTGCACCACCTGAAAGCGGGCGGCGCGCAAGGACGGAATGGTATCGGGCGGTAGGCTTTCCACCAGATCGATCTGCCCACTGCGGAGTGCCGCAACGCGCGCCGAGCCATCAGGGATTGGCAGCAGAACCGTACGCGGTGCCTTCGGGATGCGGTTCGGGTCCCAATAATCGCGGTTAGCCTCCAGATCCGCGCGCTGGCGCGGCGTGACATTGGTTACCTTATAGGGGCCGGTGCCGGATGGATTGAGCGCAAAGCGCTGCCAATCACCACCAAGCGCCTGCCAATGCGTGGGCGACGCAAACCAAATGAAGGCAAGCTGGAAGGGCAAGGACGCATCTATGGCGCGCGTAGTAATCGCGATGCGGTGCGGGCCAAGCTTTTCATAGCTGCCGATGGAGGTAATACGGCCGCGCACAAGTGCTGAGCGCGTTGGTTCGAATTGCGGCACCTGATTGTTCAGGATGGAATCGAAATTCCAGATCGCGGCATCGGCATCGAAGGGCGTACCGTCATGGAATTTCACGCCTTGGCGAAGTTCGATGATCCAGCGCCGACGATCTGCTTCATCCACCCGCCAGGAAGTGGCGAGGCCGGGCATCAGCCCAGATGGCGCATCAGCCTTCGACAAATCCCAAAGCGCCAGCGCGTCATAGACAAAATAGGAGCCAAAACGAACACCTTCAAAGCCGGCTTCCGGGCCGCCCCATAGGCGCGGCACATCGCCAATGGACATCGCAATGCGCAGCGGCTGAGCAGCCTGTGCCTCGGCCAAGGAAGGCCCCAGGGCGGTAAGCAAAGCCGGGGTTGCCAATAAGCTGCGGCGCGAAAGACCGATCATGCCCAGAAATCCTTCAGAAGATCCCTGATGGGCAAGCAATCGGCATGCCAGCGTTTAAAGCTGATTCGTGGATGGTGGATCGCCGGCGGCGCCGCACGCGAAGCTGGGGACCTGAGGGGGCTAATGCCGAGGCTGCGCCCAAGGCGCAGCAACACCACGCACCAATTGCTGTCTAAAAAACAGGCTTTGGGCGTTTAAAGGCGGTAATCGTGAAAAGAAGTGGCGCGCCCGAAGAGATTCGAACTCCTGACCCCCAGATTCGTAGTCTGGTGCTCTATCCAGCTGAGCTACGGGCGCCCTTAACGCCGCGACGGATAGCGGAGCCACGCCCAAGGCGCAACCCCGCAGCCGCCGCTAATTTGTCATGCAGAGAGTTTATCCAATTCCCGCACCAGCGCTTCGCCCATCACGCTTGTGCCAACTCGCGCCATGCCGGGCTGCATGATATCGGCAGTGCGGAGACCACCGGCCAATACGTTCTCCACCGCGGTTTCCACCAGGCGCGCATCTTCCTCCATGCCGAAGGACCAGCGCAGCAGCATGGCGAAGGACAGGATTTGCGCACAAGGATTGGCGATGCCCTTGCCGGCGATATCAGGCGCCGAACCATGCACGGGCTCATACAGCGCATGGCGGCGGCCAGAGGCATCCACCGCGCCCAGTGTCGCCGATGGCAGCATGCCGAGCGAGCCGGTCAAAGCCGCGGCCAAATCAGACAGCACATCGCCGAACAGGTTTGATCCCAGGATCACATCAAACTGCTTCGGGCGAGAGCAAAGCTGCATGGCGCAGTTATCGGCATACATGTGTTCAAGTTCGACATCGGGGAATTCCGCCTTGCCGATCTCACCCACCACGGCGCGCCATAGGCGCCCGGATTGCATGACATTCGCCTTCTCGACACTCGTGACCTTGTTGCGACGCTTGCGTGCCAGATCAAAGGCAATGCGCGCCACGCGGGCGATTTCACCTTCCGTATAGACTTCCGTATCAATGCCGGTGCGCTTGCCATTGGCGTCTGTGTGAATGCCGCGCGGCTCACCAAAATAAATGCCGCCGGTTGATTCGCGCACGATCATCACATCAAGCCCGCGCACCAGATCGGGCTTCAGCGACGAAGCATCCACCAGCGCATCAAGCACTACGGCGGGGCGCAGATTGGCGAAAAGGCCAAGATCCTTGCGAAGCCTGAGCACACCCAATTCCGGGCGCTTGTCGAAGGGCATGGAATCCCATTTCGGCCCACCGACAGACCCGAACAGCACGGCATCCACGGCCTTCGCACGTTCCACCGTTTCATCCGAACAAGGCGTGCCTTCCGCATCCAGCGCGGCACCGCCCACCAAGCCTTCTTCAATATTGAAGGACACATGACGGCGGCGATCCATCCAATCCACCACCCGGCGCACTTCGCGCATCACTTCGGGGCCAATCCCGTCGCCCGGCAGGATGAGAAGCTTCTTGTTCGATGACATGGCGTTTTTCCTCAAGGCTCCGGCTTTGCGCGCCGGGGCGTCACTCAATCAGGTGTAAAGCCAGGGCTGGGCAGCGCGCTGACGGTCTTCAAAGCCATCAATCGCCGGCGCGTGCTGCATGGTCTGGCCGATATCATCCAGCCCATTCAGCATCAGATGCCGGCGGAGCGGATCAGTCTGGAAGGGAATCTCCTCCCCATTCGGGCGCACGACCACCTGGCGTTCCAGGTCAACGCTGATGCGCGCATTGCCGCCCATCTTCGCGTCTTCCATCAGCTTTTCGCAAATCTCGCGCGGCAGGCGCACCGGCAGCACGCCATTCTTGAAGCAATTATTGTTGAAGATATCAGCGAAATCGGGCGCGATCACGCAGCGAATACCGAAATCCAGCAAGGCCCAGGGCGCGTGCTCACGCGAAGAACCGCAGCCGAAATTCTCAAACGCGATCAGCACTTCCGCCTTGCGATAGGGTTCCTGGTTCAGCACGAAATCCGGGTTTTCCGAACCATCTTCCTTGAAGCGGAAATTGGCGAAAAGATTCTTCCCGAAGCCGAGCCGGCTGATGGATTTCAAAAACCGCGCCGGGATGATCTGGTCCGTATCCACATTCGCCTTGGGCAAGGGCGCGGCGATACCGGTAAGTTTGGTGAAGGCTTGCATCTCAGATCGCTCCCTTCGGCTGATAATCACGCACATCGGCCAAATGGCCCGCGAGTGCCGCCGCGGCGGCCATGGCAGGGCTCAACAAATGGGTCCGCCCGCCGGGGCCCTGACGGCCTTCGAAATTGCGGTTCTTCGCGCAGAATGCGATCCAGCCCTTCCGCTTCCGCCTGCTTCTTCACAAGGCCAGAACCGGGCACGACCAGCGCACGGACATGATCCGCAACGCGGCGGCCCTTGGCGATGGCGGCGGCGGCGCGGATATCCTCAATGCGGCTATTGGTGCAGGAACCCACGAAAACAACATCAACCTTCAGATCGGTCAGGCGCTGGCCGGGGGTCAGGCCCATATAGTCAACCATGCGCTGCAATTGCGCGCGCTTGGCTTCATCGCCCTCATCCGCTGGGTTCGGCACAATGCCCGTGATCGGCAGCACCGCTTCGGGATTGGTGCCCCAGGTCACTTGCGGCGCAATCTCATGCGCGGCCAAGCGCAATTCCTTATCGAAATGCGCGCCGGCATCAGAAGGCAGCGTCTTCCACCATTCAAGGGCGCGCTCGAAAGCCTCATTCTTCGGGCCATTCGGCGTTTTTGCGATGTAATCGAAAGTGGTCTGATCGGGTGCCACCATGCCAGCGCGCGCACCGCCTTCGATGGTCATGTTGCAGACCGTCATGCGGCCCGCCATATCCAGGGCACGGATCGCATCCCCGGCATATTCAATCACATGGCCGGTGCCGCCCGCCGTGCCGATCTTGCCGATGATCGCCAGCACAATATCCTTGCCGGAACAGCCAAAAGCGAGGTTGCCATCCACCGACACCCGCATGTTCTTGGCGGGCTTTTGCAGCAGCGTCTGCGTCGCCAGCACATGTTCCACTGCCGAAGTGCCAATACCAAACGCCAGCGCGCCCATGGCACCATGGGTCGAGGTATGGCTATCGCCACACACAATCGTCATGCCCGGTAGCGAACGGCCCAATTCGGGGCCGATCACATGCACAATGCCCTGACGGTCATCGAGCAGCGGAATGTAAGGCACGCCGAATTCAACGACGTTCTTTTCCAGCGTTTCAACCTGCAAGCGGCTTTCGGGGTCCACAATGCCGGTGCGGCGACTGTCATCGGTCGCGATATTATGGTCCACCACGGCCAGTGTCGCATCCGGGCGGCGCACCTTGCGCCCCGCAGCGCGCAGGCCATCAAAAGCCTGTGGCGTCGTCACTTCATGGGTCAGATGAAGGTCAATGTAGAGCAGCGCCGTGCCATCCGGCAGGGTTTCCACAACATGCGCGTCCCAAATCTTGTCGAACAGCGTACGCGGCTTTTGCGCTGACATTTCATCTTCCCCCTTACATCACATGAAAACGCCGCGCCTTTCAGCGCGGCGCGTTTAATTCAGCCTTCGGCAGGCTTGCCGGGGCTAGCAGCCTTCATGCCCAGCTTTTCCGCAATGCGCGCGGATTTGCCGGTGCGGCCA
This sequence comes from Alphaproteobacteria bacterium, assembly GCA_026400795.1. Lineage (GTDB taxonomy): Bacteria > Pseudomonadota > Alphaproteobacteria > Acetobacterales > Acetobacteraceae > Neoroseomonas. The sequence continues at coordinate 2,367 of JAPLOJ010000419.1, read as the reverse complement.
CGCAGGTAATAGAGCTTCGCACGACGCACCTTGCCGCGACGCATCACCTGAATTTCCGCGACATTCGGGCTATACAGCGGAAACACGCGCTCCACGCCTTCGCCATAGGAAAGCTTGCGGACGGTGAAATTGCTCTGCACGCCCTTGTTGGACCGCGCGATCACAACGCCTTCATAAGCCTGGGTGCGGATGCGTTCGCCTTCCACCACCTTCACCATGACGCGCACGGTATCGCCCGGGCCGAATTCCGGCGTGGTGCGGGCGGCGGAGAGCTTCGCCTGCTGATCAGCTTCGAATTGCTGCAAGATATTCATGTTGGTACCCTTTCTTCGGTTTCTTTAGGCGGCGGCGGGATGGCCGGCAATGGCCCCCGCCCCTCCGCGCGATGTTTCATGCCGCGCCCATAAATCGGGGCGGCGTTCCTTTGTGACCTTCTCGCTTTCGGCCCGGCGCCAAGCCGCGATGGCGGCATGATGGCCCGAAAGCAGCACTTCCGGCACGGCGCGCCCGGCCCATTCGGCGGGGCGCGTGTAATGCGGATACTCCAAAAGCCCCTCGGCGCCATGGCTTTCCTCGGCAGCGCTTTCTGCCGCCCCCATGACGCCCGGCAGCAAGCGCACACAGGCATCAAGCAGCGTGAGTGCCGCCAATTCCCCCCCGCTCAGCACGTAATCGCCGATCGAGATTTCCAGCATGCCGCGCGCTTCAATCACGCGCTGATCCACACCCTCATAACGCCCACACAGCAGCACCGCCCCTGACCCCGCCGCCAATTCCCGGACCAAAGCCTGATCCAGCAACCGCCCGCGCGGCGTCAGGTAGATCACCGGCCGGGCTGGCGCTTCGGCCAAGGCCACGCCAATGGCCGCATCCACCACATCCGGGCGCAGCACCATGCCGGCACCACCCCCAAAGGGCGTGTCATCCACGCTACGATGGCGGTCCTTGGCATGTTCGCGAATATCATGCGCGAACAGCGACCAAAGCCCTTCCCTCAGCCCACGACCTGCCAAAGAAAGCCCAAGCGGCCCGGGGAACATTTCCGGGAAAAGCGTCAGGATATCGGCGCGCCAGGTCATGCCGCGGCCTCCTTCCCTTCGGGCGGGGGCACCAGAACTTCGGCGGGCGGCACCACCACAAGGCGGCCGGAAGCGATATCCACCACTGGCACCACCTGGCGCGTGAAGGGCAGCAGCAGTTCTTGCCCCCCCTCAATCACCAGAAAGGCCCCGCCACCATGGTCTTCCACGGCGCGAACGGTGCCGAGTGCCGCACCCGCTTCTGTCACTGCCGCAAGGCCGATCAGATCCGTCAGGTAGAATTCCTCTTCCTCGGTGGGGGGCAAAGCCTCCCGCGCGACGAAAAGGCGTGTGCCGGTCAGGCGCTGCGCGGCGTCCCGGTCCGAGACACCTTCAACAGCGACCAGATCAGGGCCCTTCAGCGTCAGGCGGAACTGCCGCGCGCCAGCCTCATCGGAAAGCGGGCCATAAGCGGTGATGGCGGCAGGATCGGCAGTGAAGGCATTCAGGCGCAAAAGCCCGCGCACGCCATGCGGCCTGCCGAACTCCCCCACCATAATGCGCTTGCCGACCATCTACCGTGATGCCTTCCGCTAAAGCCTGCTTCAGCCGGCCGCAGCAGCGGCGGCGCGTTAGTCGCCACCGCGCCATGGCCGAGCCAATGCTTCAGGCGATCTTCCTGCAGGCGAATACGCTCCGCATGGTCAGAAGGCAGCATCGGGTTATAGGAGCCCACCTTTTCGATGAAGCGGCCATCACGCGGGCTGCGGCTATCGGCGATGACGATGTGATAATAGGGGCGCTTCTTGGCACCAGCGCGAGCCAGGCGAATCTTGAGAGCCATACAGGTATTCCTTTCTCTAGTGACTTGAAACGAGGGGTTTGGTGAAGGCCATCATCAAAACGGCCTCCGGCCTTGGGGGAGCAGCGCGGCGAGCCCGCCACGCATCAGCCCCTTTTGGCCAATCTTGCTCATCCGCTTCATCATGGCGGACATATCGTCGAATTGCTTCAGCAGGCGGTTCACATCCTGCACCGTGGTACCGGACCCGGCGGCGATGCGGCGCTTGCGTGATGCCTTCAGCAGATCAGGCGTGCGGCGTTCCTTGGGCGTCATGCTGGAAATAATCGCCGCCTGACGCTTCAGAATGGCGGTATCCAGATTGGCGCCTTCCAATTGCGCCTTCACCTTCTGCACGCCCGGCAACATGCCAAGAATGCCTTGCAGGCTGCCCATCTTGCCGATTTGCTTGAGCTGCGCCGCATAATCATCCAGCGTGAACTGGCCCTTTTGCATGCGCGCGGCGAGCTTTTCAGCCTCCGCCTGGTCAATCGTCTCAGCGGCTTT
>JAPLOJ010000312.1 GCA_026400795.1 Alphaproteobacteria bacterium | reverse complement strand
TCGGCACCTTCATCGGCAATGCGGTGCAGGGCGAATTCGGGCTGTCCTATCGCTTGTCGCGGCCTGTCGCGGATTTGATCGCGGAACGCGCGCCGGCCACGCTTGAGCTAGCCTTTTGCGCCGCATCGGTTGCGCTGCTGATCGGCGTGCCGATGGGGGTTTATACGGGGCTTTATCGCAATTCCTGGCTGTCGCGCTTTTTCCTGACCTTCAGCCTGATTGGGGTGTCGCTGCCCGTGTTCCTGATTGGCATTCTGCTGATCCTGGTTTTTGCCGTTTGGCTTGGGCTGCTGCCTTCCTTCGGGCGCGGCGATACGGTGAAGCTTGGTTGGTGGTCCACGGGTTTTCTGACTTGGAGCGGCCTTAAGGCGCTGGTGCTGCCTTCCATCACGCTGGGGCTGTTCCAACTGACCCTGATCATGCGTCTGGTGCGGGCCGAGATGCTGGAAGTGCTGCGCACGGATTACATCAAATTCGCGCGTGCGCGGGGCTTGCCCAATCGCGCCGTGCATTTCGGTCATGCGCTCAAGAATACGCTGGTGCCAGTGATCACCATTGTCGGGCTGCAATTGGGCGCGATCATCGCCTTCGCCATTGTGACGGAAACCGTGTTTCAATGGCCGGGCATGGGCTTGCTGTTCATTCAATCCGTCAATCAGGCGGATATCCCGGTGATGGCGGCCTATTTGCTGCTGATCTCAGCACTTTTCGTCACCATCAATCTGATCGTGGACCTGCTTTATTACGCGGTGGACCCCAGGCTTCGCATTGGGCGCGGGCAGGGGGCCCATTGATCATGGCTGATGCGCTGCGCCGGTTTTTCGATAGCGATGTATGGTGGTCCTTCACCCGGTCCCCCATCACCATGGTTTCCGCCGTGGTGGCGCTGATCTGCATTCTGGGTGCGCTCTTCGCGCCCTGGATCGCGCCGCATAACCCGTTTGATCTGGCCTCGCTCAATCTGCTCGATGCCTTCAAGCCACCCTCCTGGATTGAAGAAGGGGAGGCGCAATATCTGCTCGGTACCGATGATCAGGGCCGCGATATGCTTTCCGCCATCATGTATGGCGCGCGGGTTTCGCTGCTGGTCGGGCTTTCGGCGACGCTTTTTGCCACTACGCTCGGTGTGACGCTTGGGCTTCTGGCCGGGTATCTCGGCGGCAAGCTGGATGCGCTGCTGATGCGTATTTGCGATGTGCAGTTGACCTTCCCCTCCATCTTAGTGGCGCTTTTGATTGATGGCGTGGTGCGCGCTGCCCTGCCGCGCGAAGTGCATGACCAGATCGCGCTTTTCGTCGTGATTTTCGCGATCGGCATCAGTGAATGGCCGAAATTCGCCCGCACGGTGCGCGGTTCCACCATGGTAGAGCGCAATAAGGAATATGTGCAGGCCGCGCGGGTGATTGGCGTGACCCCGCCGCGCATCATGCTGTCGCATGTGCTGCCCAATGTGATGGGGCCGGTCTTGGTGATTGCCACACTCAATCTGGGGCTTGCGATATTGTCTGAAGCGACGCTTTCCTTCCTGGGGGTCGGTGTGCCGGCAACCCAACCCTCACTCGGCACGCTGATCCGTATTGGCAATGACTTCCTGTTCAGCGGCGAATGGTGGATCACGATTTTCCCGGGCGTCACGCTGATTGCCATGGTGCTTTCCGTCAATCTTCTGGGCGATTGGCTACGCGACGCCCTCAATCCGAAGCTCCGCTAATGACTGGTCAGAACCCCTTGCTTGAAGTGCGCCATTTGCGCGTGGAATTCCCAACGCGCCGCGGCACGCTGGTGGCGATTGATGACGTGTCCTTCACCATTTCCGCCGGTGAGGTGCTGGGCGTGGTGGGTGAATCAGGCGCCGGCAAATCCATGACCGGGGCCGCGATTATCGGCTTGCTGGAACCGCCGGGGCGTATCGCCGCCGGCGAAATTCTCCTGGATGGCAGGCGGATAGATAATCTGCGCTATGAGGATATGCGCCGCATTCGCGGCAAGGAAATCGGCGCGATTTTTCAAGACCCGCTGACGACGCTCAACCCGCTGTATACCGTGGGCCGGCAATTGGCCGAAACCATGACAACCCATTTGCCGATCACGCCCGCCGAGGCGCGCAAGCGCGCCATTGGCTGGCTTGATCTGGTGGGCATTCCGGCCGCTGCCCAGCGGATTGATTCCTACCCGCATGAATTCTCAGGCGGCATGCGCCAGCGCGTGGTGATTGCGCTGGCCTTATGTGCCGAACCGCGCCTGATTGTGGCCGATGAACCGACAACGGCGCTTGATGTCTCCATCCAGGCGCAGATCATCGCGCTACTAAAGTCGCTCGCGCGCGAAAAGGGCACGGCGATGATGCTGGTGACGCATGATATGGGCGTCATTGCGGAAGCCGCCGATCGCGTGGCCGTGATGTATGCCGGGCGCATCGCGGAGATTGGGCCCGTGCGCAATGTGGTGAAGCAAGCGAGCCATCCCTACACGGTGGGGCTGATGGGCTCCATCCCGCCCTTGGATCGGCGCGTGGAGCGTCTGGCGCAGATTGATGGCGCCATGCCGCGGCTTTCCGCCATCCCAAAGGGCTGCGCCTATAATCCGCGCTGCCCCAAGGCTTTCGCGCGGTGCAGCCAAGACAGGCCGGATTTGCTGCCGGCGGGGCCAACACAGGCCGCCTGCTGGCTTTATGATGGGGAGGGCACCCATCATGGTTGATGCCCCCATGCTGGAACTGCGCGATGCCGCGCGGTATTTTGATGTCTCCCGCCCTTGGCTTCAGCGGGTGATTGCGGGTGAGGGTAAGCGCTTATTGCGCGCCGTGGATGGGCTGAACCTATCTGTCCCCAAGGGCACCACCCTGTCGCTGGTGGGGGAATCCGGCTGCGGCAAATCCACCGTCGCACGTCTTGCGGTTGGGCTTTACCGGCCAAGCGCTGGGCAGGTGGTGTTTGACGGGCGAGACCTGGCGGAAGCCCGCGCCGCATCCGATCAGCGCCGGCGGATGCAAATGATCTTCCAGGACCCCTATGCCTCGCTCAATCCGCGCTGGCGGGTGCGCGACATTGTGGCCGAGCCTATTCGTGCCTTTGGCTTGCTCCCCAATCGCGCGGCAGAGGAAGCGCGGGTTGCGGAATTGCTGACGCAGGTGGGGCTATCGCCGTTGGATGGTCATAAGTTTCCGCATGAGTTTTCGGGCGGGCAGCGCCAGCGCATTTCGATTGCGCGCGCGCTGTCATCCAATCCGGAGTTTCTGGTTTGCGATGAACCGACCTCGGCGCTTGATGTTTCGGTGCAGGCGCAAATCCTGAATTTGATGAAGGAATTGCAGTCCCGCATGGGGCTGACTTACCTGTTCATCAGCCATAACCTGGCCGTGGTGCGGCAGGTGAGTGACCGGATCGGCGTGATGTATCTGGGCCGGATCGCGGAATTGGCGCCGGCAGAAAGCCTGTTCCGCCGCCCGCGCCACCCCTATACGCGCGCGTTGATGGAGGCGATCCCGGATCTGGACATGACCGGGCGGGTACGCATTCCGGTGGGCGGCGAAGTGCCAAGCCCGATCACCCCACCAACTGGCTGCGCCTTCCACCCGCGCTGCCCGTTGGTTCAGCCGCGCTGCAAGGCAGAACGGCCGGAATTAAGGTCGGCAGGGGATGCGATGGTGGCCTGCCATGCGGTGGAAGAAGGGCGCGACGCGGCCTAATTTTTTACACCCAGCGTGGTTCTGGCAGCGCTATCGCAAGCCGCCCCTTGAAGCCTGCCCCGCGCAACTGGCCAGAGATTTCATCGGCCAGGTTCCAGGGCAGGATCAGGATCACATCCGGCGCCATGGCCAGCAGCGCTTCCGGTGAGACAATCGGAATGGCGCTGCCTGGCAGCAGTCGGTTCTGCTTGGCCGGGTTGCGATCTGCCACCGCGATGAAATCCGCCGCCGTCACGCCGCAGGCATTCAGGAAAGTATTGCCCTTGGCCGCCGCGCCATAGGCGCCGAGCTTCAGCCCCTCTGCCCGGCATTGCGCAAGCCAAGCCTTGAAGGCGGAAAGCACTGCCGCGACCCGTGCATTGAAGCCTTGGTAGAAGGCATCGCCCGCAATGCCCCGCGCGGCTTCTTCGGCGCGCATCGCAAACACCCCCGGCATATCCGCCCGCGCGGCATCGGCGGTCGCGAAATAGCGGAGGCTGCCGCCATGCGTGGAAAGCTTCTCCACATCAAACACGCGCAAGCCCTGCGCAGCCAGTAAGCGCTCAACGGCATAAAGCGACCAATAGGCGTAGTGTTCATGATAGATCGTATCGAACTGCACCCCATCCACGAAGGACAGCAGGTGCGGTGCTTCAATGGTGACGACGCCGCGCGGTCCGGCCAAATGCGCGAGGCCAGCAGCGAAATCAACCACATCCGGCACATGGGCCAGCACGTTATTGGCAATCACCAGATCGGCATGGCCGCGCCGCGCCACAATATCCCGCGCTGCTTCACGCCCAAAGAAACGCACTTCGGTCGGCACGCCGGCGGCCACAGCGCTGGCGGCAACATTCGCGGCTGGCTCCACGCCAAGGCATGGGATGCCGGCGGCGACGAAATTGCGCAGCAGATAGCCATCATTGCTTGCGATCTCGACGACGAAGCTTTGCGCACCCAGCGAAAGCCGCACACGCATCGCCGAAGGTAACGCGCGGCGTGATCAAGCCAGCTCTCCGAGAATGAGGAGAAATAGGCGTAATCGGTGAAGATCGCCTCTGCTTCCACCACATGATCCAATTGCACCATGCGACAGGACCCGCAGACTACGGCAGCAAGCGGATAGCGCGGCAGCGGCGCGGACCCAGGCGGCGGGTAATCATTGGCGAGTGGTGTCGCGCCCAAATCGCAGAACATGGCGCTGATCGCGCCACCGCAGGCGCGGCAGCCAGAGATGGGACGGCAAAGCGCTTCAGCATTCATGGTGCAAGTGCATCCTCAATTTCAGCAAGGGCCAAAGCGCGGCCATCGGCCCCGCCGCGCCAGGCTTCATACCAGCGGGCAGTGGCGGCAATGGCGCTGGCGGCATCATGGCGCGGTGCCCAGCCAAGGCTTTGCATGGCAAGGCCGCTATCCAAAGCCAGGCGCTGCGCTTCTTCCATCGGTGGCGCGGGCGCGGCTTCCCACGCAATCGGTGCGCCGGCGGCGGTGCCGTAAAGTTCCAGCACGCGACGGACGGAAATCTCCGCATCGCGCGGGCCGAAATTGAGCGCCTGTGGCGCAGCGCCGGCCCAAAGCGCTTCCGCATGCAGCAAATAGCCGCGCAGCACATCCAGCACATGCTGAAAGGGGCGCGTGGCGTCGGGGCGGCGGATCACCAGGGCCTGATCCGCAATGCGCGCGCGCACCAGATCAGGGATCAACCGTTCCGCGCCGAAATCACCACCGCCGATCACATTGCCGGCGCGGGCGGTTGCCATGCCGCCAATCTCGGCCCCGAAACTCGCGCGCCAGGAAGCAACCGCGATTTCGCAGGCGGCCTTGGAAGCGCTGTAGGGATCATGCCCGCCTAGCGGGTCATCCTCGCGGAAAGGACGGCCCTGATTATCGTTGCGATAGACCTTGTCGCTGGTGATCATCAGCCTTCCGGGTCCCGATAGCCGCGCCCAACCAAGGCTTGCGCTGCAAGATGCAAAACAATCTCAGGCCGCGTCGCCTGCACGGCGGCTTGCACCGCCGCCGCGTCGCGCAAATCCCCGATGCGCGAGGCAATGGCGGGCCGCAAAGCGACAAAGGCAGAAGGCCCGGCTTCCGGCGCCAGGGCAAAGCCCGTGACCTCAGCGCCCAGGCCTTCCAGCGAAAGGGCCAGCCAAGCGCCCTTGAAGCCGGTATGGCCGGTCAGCAGCACGCGCTTGCCGCGCCAGAAGGCAGCCGAAGGCTGGCGCATTACCATTGCTTCCAGGGCGCCGAGCCGTCCTGCCAAAGCCCTTCCAACACATCGCGATCACGCGGTGTATCCATCGGGTGCCAAAAGCCGCGATGGTCAAAGGCGCGGAGCTGATCATCGGCAGCAAGGCCCCGCAAAGGCGCCTGTTCCCAGACGCAATCATCGCCATCAATCCGTTCCAGGACGCGGGGCGAAAGCACAAAAAACCCACCATTGATGGTCGCACCATCACCGGGCGGCTTTTCGGTGAATGCGCGCACGCTATCGCCCACGCGTTCCAAAGCACCAAAGCGCCCGGGCGGCACCACGGCGGTCACGGTGGCATCGCGGCCATGGGCCTGATGGAAGGCGATCAGCGCCCCGATATCCACATCCGAAACGCCATCGCCATAGGTCAGGCAAAAACCCTCTTCTCCCCGCAAATGCTGCGCCACGCGGCCAAGCCTGCCTCCGGTTTGCGTATCCTCACCGGTGTCCACCAAAGTCACGCGCCAATCCTCGGCGGGCGGGGTAAGCCAAGTTGCGGTGCCGGTCGCGAGATCAAGTGTCAGATCCGATGAATGGGCGCGGTAGTCCAGGAAGTATTCCTTAATCTGCTGGCCTTTGTAGCCAAGGCAAATCACGAAATCCTTGATGCCATGCGCCGCATAAGACTTCATGATATGCCAAAGGATCGGGCGCCCGCCGATATCCACCATGGGCTTGGGGCGAAGCTGGGTTTCGGCGCCAAGCCTGGTGCCGCGTCCGCCAGCTAGAATCACCACTTTCTTGATCATGAACACTCCGACACAACGAACCTGCGCGCTGCCTAGCACGCCATCGGCAAAGCGCTGATAACCCGGCTAATCGCCACGCGCCACCCCTTCGCGCCTGGGGTCGGAAGCGCCAATCAGCCCGCCATTGGTCACGCGGATCACTTGCAGGCCCGAAATCATCTCCCGGATGGTCGCTTCATGTCCCCGGGCGCGGAGCGCCGGCGCCAGGCCAGCCGCCGGCGTGCCCTGTTCAAGTTCCACCGGCCCGCCCATGGTGCCGATATGGGGCAGCGCCACGGCTTCTTCCGGCGAAAGCCCCCAATCGAGCAAGCCAACCAGCGTCTTCGCGACATAGCCAATGATGCGCGGCCCGCCCGGGGAGCCCACCACGGCATGCAGGCCGCCCGAGGCATCCACCACAATGGAAGGCGCCATGGATGACCGCGGCCTTTTGCCGGCCTCCACCCGATTGGCGATGGGCCGGCCATTGGCTTCCGGCGCGAAGCTGAAATCCGTGAGCTGATTATTCAGCAGAAAACCCCGCACCATCAGCCGCGCACCGAAAATCGCTTCGATGGTGGTCGTCATGGAAAGCGCATTGCCTGCGCCATCCACAATGGCGATGTGGCTGGTGCCGGCCTCATAATCCTGGGTTTGCGGGGCCAGGGAGGTTTCCCGCCAGGAAGGATTGCCCGCGCGAACATTCTGCATGGCGCGGTCGCGATCCATCAATTGCGCGCGTGTGGTCAGATAGGCGCGATCCGTCAGCCCCTGCACCGGCACGGGCACGAAATCCGCATCCGCAAGGTACAGGTTGCGGTCAGCAAAGGCCAAGCGCCCGGCTTCCGCCAGCAGATGCGCCGCATCCAGCCCGCGCGGGTCAAGCCGGGGCATGTCGAAATGTTCGAGCAGGCCCAGGATTTGCGCGACCGCCACGCCGCCCGAAGAAGGCGGCGGGAAGCCGCAAACCCGAAAGCTGCGATAGGGCGTGCAAATGGCGCTGCGCTGCCTTGGCTGGTAGCGCGCCAAATCTTCCAGCGCCATGACGCCCGGATTGGTCGGGTGGT
>JAPLOJ010000022.1 GCA_026400795.1 Alphaproteobacteria bacterium | reverse complement strand
CCGATTTCGGCGTGCAGTTGATGGCGAAGCAGAAGCTGAAGGGCTATTACGGCAATATCGGCGAAAAGCAGTTCCGCAAATATTATGAGGAAGCCGTGCGCCGTAAGGGCGACACTTCCGAAAACCTGGTGGAATTGCTGGAACGCCGCCTGGATGCCGTGATCTATCGCATGAAGCTGGCCGTCACCCCCTTCGCGGCACGCCAATTCGTCAATCACGGCCATGTGCTGATCAACGGCAAGCGCCTCAATATCCCGTCCTATTCGGTGAAGAATACCGATGTGATCGAGGTGAAGGAAAAGTCAAAGCAGTTGACCGCTGTGCTTGATGCAACGCAGAGCACGGAACGCGACGTGCCGGAATACATCGAAATCGATCACCGCGCGATGAAGGGCAAATTCCTACGCGCGCCGAAGCTTTCCGATGTGCCTTATCCGGTGCAGATGGAACCCAATCTGGTGGTCGAATTCTACAGCCGCTGATCAGGGTTTATTTCAGCATGTTTCAGGCCGGCGCTTTCGAGCGCCGGCTTTTTTGTTTGGTCGCCCTATCGCCCAGCATGGCGTTGTTCAGCCTATAGACGAAACCCCTCCGGGCGCGTTACGCCACGTGCATGAGCCCCGCCGCCATCATCCTCGCCGCCGGCCTTGGGACGCGCATGCGTTCCACCCAACCCAAGGTGCTGCACCCCCTGGCGGGGCGGCCCATGATCCAGCATCTGATCGGCGCTTGCGAACAGGTTTTTGGGCGGATTGTGGTGGTGGTCGGGCCCGATATGCCGACGCTGGAAGACGCTGTGGCGCCGCGAGAAGTGGTGGTGCAGCGGGAAAGACTCGGCACCGGCCATGCGGCGCTGCAAGCGGCCCCTTTGCTTGGTGGGCATCAGGGTGATGTCGCGGTGCTCTATGGTGACAATCCGCTGATCTCGGCGGCCACATTGCAGGCGCTGGTCGCCGCACGCCAAACCGCTGGCCTTGCGCTGCTTGCCATGCGGCCCGTGGAGCCAGCGCGTTATGGCCGCGTGGTGCTGGATGAGAAATCCGAAGTTGCGCGCATTGTTGAATGGGCAGATGCGACGGAAGAAGAACGCGCGATCGGCCTTTGCAATGCGGGCGTGATTTCCGCCCCGGCGCAGGATTTGTTCCGCTGGTTGGGGGCCATTAGCAACAGTAATGCAAAGGGCGAATATTATCTGACGGATGTCATTCAGCAGGCGCGGCTTGAAGGCAAGCGCGTGGTCGCGGTGGAAGCGCCAGAGGCTGAGCTTCGCGGCATCAATAGCCGTGCTGAATTGGCGCAAGCGGAAGCCGAAGTGCAGCGAAGCCTGCGCGCTGCCGCCATGGCGGGCGGTGTGACGATGTTGGCGCCGGAGAGCGTGTATCTTTCCCATGACACGCAATTGGGCGCGGATGTGGTGCTGGAACCGAATATCTTCTTCGGGCCAGGGGTTTCAGTGGAAGATGGCGTGACCATTCGCGCCTTCAGCCATTTGGAAGGCTGTGTCGTGAAGCGCGGCGCGGTGATTGGCCCTTATGCCAGGCTGCGCCCCGGCACCATCATTGAACCCCATGCCCATGTCGGCAATTTTGTGGAGCTGAAAGCAACCACGCTCGGCCCCGGCGCCAAGGCGAATCATTTGAGCTATTTGGGCGATGCGACGATTGGCGCGGGTGCCAATATCGGTGCCGGCACCATCACCTGCAATTATGATGGCGTAGCGAAGCATCGCACCGAGATTGGTGAAGGTGCTTTCATTGGCAGTGATACGGCCCTTGTAGCACCGGTGAAAATTGGCGCGCGCGCCCTGGTGGCAGCGGGCAGCGTAATCACAGAAGACGTGCCGGATGATGCGCTGGCCATTGCGCGCGGGCGCCAGGCGATGAAGCCGGGGCGTGGCTTCAAGGGCAAGGGGAAGCGCTGATGTGCGGCATTGTTGGCGTGGTTGGGCAGGCAGCGGCGGCGCCTCGGCTTTTGGAAGCGCTGCGGCGCTTGGAATATCGCGGCTATGACAGCGCCGGGATCGCAACCTTGATTGACGGCCAGATTGATCGCCGGCGGGCCGAGGGCAAGCTGGGTAATCTGGCCACCGCCTTGGAGGCTGCACCGCTGGCTGGCTCCACCGGCATCGGCCATACGCGCTGGGCGACGCATGGTGCGCCCACAACACGCAATGCGCATCCGCATGGCACGGCGCGCGTGGTTGTTGTCCATAACGGTATCATCGAAAACCACGCGGAGTTGCGCGCCGAATTGGAAGCGCGCGGCCATGCCTTCCAGACCGAAACCGATACCGAAACCTTCGCGCTTTTGGTGGATGATTTTCTTCAAGGCGGCGCGACACCCGAAGCCGCCGCAGCAGCAGCGCTGAAGCGCGTGCATGGCGCCTTTGCGCTGGCCATGATTTTTGCGGGCCATCCGGATTTGCTGATTTGCGCCCGCCAAGGCGCGCCGCTTGCCGTTGGCTTTGGTGAGGGGGAGATGTTTGTGGGGTCGGACGCGCTGGCACTCGCCCCCCTCACGCGGCGCATTGCGTATTTGGAAGAAGGCGATTGGGCGGTGCTGGATCGCACCAGCGCGCGGTTTCATGACGCGTCAGGCGCTGAAGTGGTGCGCGAAATCAAGCTCACCGCTGTTTCGGGCGCCACCACCGGCAAGGGCAATTATCGCCATTTCATGGAAAAGGAATTGCACGAACATCCGGTGGTGCTGGGTGATACCTTGACGCAATATCTGGACCCGGCGCAGCGGCGCGTTGTGTTGCCGGCATTGCCCTTCGATCCCGTGACTGTGCCGCGTTTGACCATGACTGCTTGCGGCAGTGCCTATTTGGCGGGTTTGGTCGGGCGTTATTGGATTGAGGAATTGGCGCGTCTGCCCGTGGACGCCGATTTCGCCAGTGAATTGCGCTATCGCGACCCGCCCTTGCCTGAGGGTGGCGGCGCGCTGCTGCTGAGCCAAAGTGGCGAGACCGCTGATACACTCGCAGCACTTCGGTTGTTGAAGCAGCGCGGCCAGCGCATCCTTTCCATTGTAAATGTGCCGGAAAGCACCATGACGCGCGAAAGTGATGCTGCGGTGATCACCGTCGCGGGGCCGGAAATTGCGGTCGCTTCGACCAAAAATCTTAGCGCGCAGCTTGCGGTTCTGGCGTGTCTCGCCATCGGGTTGGGCCGTGCGCGCGGCACTATCACCGCGGAACATGAAGCGGAATTGACTGCGGCATTGTTGGAGGTGCCTTCCAACGCTGCCGCAGTGCTCGAACGCGATGACGAAATTCGCGCGATGGCAGTGGAAGTGGCCAAGGCGCGTGATGTGCTGTTCCTTGGGCGCGGCGCGCTATTTCCCGTGGCGCTTGAAGGCGCGCTGAAATTGAAGGAGCTTTCCTATATCCATGCGGAAGGCTATGCGGCGGGCGAAATGAAGCATGGCCCGATTGCTTTGATTGATCCCGCCGTGCCGGTAATCGCGCTTTGCCCCTCAGGCCCTCTATTCGAAAAAACCGCGTCTAATCTTCAGGAAGCCGCCGCGCGCGGTGGGCGCGTCATGGCCTTCACCGATGATCTGGGCGCGGAAAAGCTGCGCGGCTTTGCGGAGCGCATTGTGGTGCTGCCGCGCGTGTCGGCCTTTGCTGCACCCATTCTGCATACCATTTCCGTGCAGTTCCTCGCCTACCATGTTGCGGTTTTGAAGGGCACGGATGTGGATCAGCCGCGCAACCTCGCGAAAAGCGTCACGGTGGAATAGCCCCTCTAACGCATCAGCGCCGCCCGATAGGCGGTCGTATCTGTCACCAGCGCCTGGGCGAAATCCACTTCGCGCTCCACCCCGTCCAACCCCGGACAGCTCTCCCGCAGGGCGCTTGCCTCCAGCGCCGAGACCGGCGGGCGGAGCGCGCGCAGCCGCGCCAGAACCGCGCCCATGGGTTGCTGCTGCCCTGCGCGCAGCGCCACCAGCGCCCCCGCCGCTGCCTCAGCACCGCCTGCCGTACAAAGCGCCGGCAATAACCCCGCCCCCTGCAAGGGCCAGCCAGAGGGCATGACAATGCGCGACCAGCTCAGTTGCAATTCGCCGCCATTGGGCAAGGGCAGCAGGATTTGCACCAGCCCCTTGCCTTGGGTTGCGGTGCCCAGCACGGCAGCCCGGCCACGTTCCGCCAAAGCCGCCGCCAAAATCTCCGCCGCCGAGGCGGTACGCCCATCCACCATCACCACAATGGGGCGGCCTTGCGCCAGGTCTGTGTCTGATGCGCCATAGCGCCGATTGGCTTCCGGATGGCGACCGGCGGTGCCCACAATCTCACCGCCATCCAGAAAAATATCCGCAACCGCCACTGCCTGGGTCAGGATGCCGCCGCGATTGCCGCGCAAATCCAGCACTATGCCACGTGGCGGATTGGCGCCTGCAAAGGCAGCTTCGACAAAGCCTGTCACCTGGGCGGAAGTCAGCGCGGTAAAGCCGGAGACGCGCAAATGCAGCACCCCATCGCGGGTTTCAGCCGTTACCGTCTCCACGCGCTGCGCCACGCGGCGCAGTGTCGCGCTCCGCCGGCGCCCGGCGCGCTGCGTCACTAAAGTCACTTCCGTCTCCGCTGCCCCTTCCATCAATAGCTCCGCGCCGGGCAGATCATTGGCGAAGACCATTTCATCATCCACCGTCACCAGCCGGTCACCCACGCGAATGCCGGCACCTGCCGCTGGACTATTCGGGGTAACCGCCGCCACCAGCACCTGCCCGCGCTGCACCATAAGGCGTAGCCCAACACTGCCCTGGCCGAGGCGCCGGTCGCGCGCAAGCTGCGCTTCTTCGGGCGCCACATAGCGGCTGAAGGGGTCAAGATGGCCGAAAATGGCGTTGAAACTCGCGCGCAGCAGCGGATCGCGCCCAAGGCCCCGAATGGAGGGTGATGCCGCCCAGGCAACCTCCTGAAACGGCATCAGCGCTTCGGCTGCCACCATGCCAATGGCCTCTGGCGCGCCGCGCGTGGAATCACTTGGCAGCGCGCGGCTGCTCAGCGCCCGGCGCCCGCGCATCAGGCGCAACTCCCGTCCCAGTCTTTCAACCCGAAGGCCTGGATCATTGGCGGTGAAGCCCGCCAGGCCCCAGGTGATCAAATCACTGGGCAGCGCGCGTTCCATATGCCTATCCAGAATCGCCGCAAAACCGGCGGCAAAGACTTCTCGCATTTCCGCACGCGGGAAGGGGGCGATGGCTTCATACGCGCCAGCACGCGGCACATCCTGCGCCAGCGCTGAGCCCAAGGGCAGCGCGGAAGCGCAGAGCAGGAACAGCAAAGCGAGAGAAAGAAAAACGCGCGCGCGCTGGCTCAGCGCCGCCCACGCCGCGGCGGCGCCTGACGGCCCGTGCGTTGGGGAATGCCCTGCATGATGTGAAACACCATCCCGCCCGTGCGCGCGGTCGCTTCCCGCAGGCGCACTTCCACTGACTGACCCAGCGTAAAGGTCAGACCCGTCCTGCGACCAGCCAGGCGTTGCGTGGCTTCGTCCTGATCCCATCTATCATCCGGCAATGAGCCGAGCGGTACAATGCCGCTCGCGCCATTCTCCTCCAAAGTGACAAACAGTCCGAAGCGTGTCACCCCTGAAATACGCGCGGCGAAAATATTTCCCACGCGCTCTGACATATATGCCGCAAGGTAGCGATCAACCGCATCGCGTTCCGCGGCCGCCGCGCGCCGTTCAGTCGCGGTGATGTGTTCGCCGGTTTCCAGAAACCGCGCCGCTTCCACTTCCGCCAAGCCATCACTGCCAAGCTTCAAGCCGCGGATCAGCGCGCGATGCACCAGCAAATCCGCATAGCGCCGAATGGGTGACGTAAAATGCGCATAACGCGCCAAGGCCAGGCCGAAATGCCCGAGATTCTCCGGCGCATAAGCCGCCTGGGATTGGCTGCGCAGCACGGTTTCATGCACCAGGCGTTCCTGTGGGCTTTCCTTCACCTGCGCCAGCAAGGCCGCGAAATCGCGCGGATGCAGCCGATCCCCGGGCGGGAGCGACAATTCCATGCTGCGCAGAAATTGCCGAAGCCCTTCCAGCTTCAAATCCGAAGGCCGGTCATGCACCCGGTACATGCCGGGCTGGATCAGGCGTTCCAATGCTTCCGCCGCGCAGACATTGGCGGCGACCATGAATTCCTCGATCAATCGACGGGAATCGAGCCTGGCGCGCGGCACCACCGCGCTCACGCGCCCTTTTTCATCCAGCAGCACGCGGCGTTCCGGCAGGTTCAAATCAAGCGTGCCGCGTGCTTCGCGTGCGGCCAGTAGGGCACGGAAGGCACCGTAAAGGCTCGCCATATGGCCATCGGCCAAGCCTTCTGGTTCGCTGCCGGCTTCGAAACTTGCCTGCGCCTGTTCGTATGTCAGCCGCGCGGCGGAACGCATGATGCCGCGCCCAAAGCGATGCCCGGTCTTTCGCCCCGCGCCATCAAAGTTCATTTCCACGAAAAGGCAGCCGCGATCTTCGCGCGGGCGCAGGCTGCACCAGCCATTGGAAAGCGCCTCGGGCAACATGGGCACCACGCGATCGGGGAAATAGACCGAATTGCCGCGCGCCCAGGCTTCGCGGTCCAGATGACTGTCAGGGCCGACATAATGCGCCACATCGGCGATGGCGACCGTCACTTTCCAGCCGGCGCCATCGGCTTCGGCATGGACGGCATCATCGAAATCGCGCGCGTCGTCGCCATCAATCGTCACCAGCGGCAGGTCGCGCAAATCAACCCGCCCGCGCGCTGTCACGCCCTTCGCCGCTTCGGCTTGGCGGACCGCCTCCGCAGGAAAGACATCGGGGATGCCATGGGCATGGATGCAGATCAGCGAGACCGAACGCGGCTCCCCCATGACGCCCAGGCTTTCGATAATGCGCGCGGGCTTGGGGCCGAAGTGCCGCGTGGCGGGTAAGGGTTCAGCCAGCACGATATCGCCTGGCTTGGCGCCGCCGGCCTCACCGGTCGGGACCATCCATTCGCCCTTCTGTCGCCGATCGGTCGGGATGATCCGCCCTTCCTCATAAACGCCGAGGATGCGCGCCGGAGCACCACCCGCGATGCGCTTGAAGGTGCGGCCTTCATATTTGCCGGCACCGATGGGCTTGAGCCGTGCGAGTACGCGTTCGCCAACCGCCAGCGCCGGGCGGCCTTTGCCTTCCGGGCGCATATAGATGATGGGCGGGCGGCCCTCGCCGTCCCATTGCAGCGGGCGGGCGATGGGGTCTCCATCCGGGTCTGTGCCGGTCACTTCCACCGGCGCCATATCCGGCAAGCGGCCTGGCGCGATGATGGCGCGCTTGCCGGCAGGGCTTGAACCCCCTTCTTCGGCCAATTCGCGCATCATATGGCGGAGTGCCGGGCGTTGATCCGTACTCAGCCCAAAAGCGCGGGCGATTTCGGATTTCGTCACGCGGCCTTTGGCTTCCGCCAGAAAACCGCGCAGCGCGGCCTTGGAAGGAAGCTCGCCTGTCGTCGCAGCAGCTTGGAGCGCCGTGCCGCGACGCTTGGCACTAGCCGCCGGGCCGGAAGCGGCGCGGGATCGGGCCTTATGGCCTTTCACCGGCGGGCCGCGGCGGGGCATGTCAGCGGCTACTCTTGCGGGCGGCGGGCTTGGCTTTGGCCTTGGTGGTCGCGGCCTTCGGCTTGGCGGCGGGCTTGGCCTTTGCCGTGGCAGGCTTCGCTTTCGCGGCTGGCTTCGCCTTGGCGGGCGCGGCTTTCGGTTTCGCCTTAGCGGCTGGCTTGGCGGCGGCCGGGGCGGCTGCGGCCTTGCGCGCACCACCCTTCGCACCCTTGCGGGCCGCCGCGCCGCGCGCCTTCATCTCCTTGCCCTTTTCGGCAAGCAGCGTGACCATATCCGCAAGCTGAGCGTCTTCCATGGCCAGATCGCGCGGCAAATTGGCGACGGTCCGCCCATGCTGCGCGTAGGGCCCAAAGCGGCCCTTGCGCACCACCACCATCTCTCCATCCTTGGGGTGTGCGCCCAATTCCCGAATGCGGGACCGTGCATCGGCCAAAAGTGCCACGGCGCGATTGAGCCCCACCGTCAGCACATCATCATCCTTGTCCAAGGATTTG
>JAPLOJ010000124.1:9463-16543 GCA_026400795.1 Alphaproteobacteria bacterium | reverse complement strand
GCTACCCGCCGCCGATCAGGAAGGGCGCATCCGGCAAGTGCTGGGCGCGGATTTCGCGGCCGCCGCGGTGCCGGTGGAAGCGGTTTCCGCAAGCCTGGATATCAGCGGGCTCGCGGCGCTGCCTTCCCATCACCGCCCGACCACGCTTGGCCAGCATTTGGTGGTGAACCGCCGCCCGGTGCGCGACCCTTTGCTGCGCGTGGCTTTGCGCGTGGCCTACCGCGATGTGATCCCGCAGGGCCGCCATCCCGTCGCCGCGCTGTTCCTGCAAGTGCCGCCGGAGTCCGTGGATGTGAATGTGCATCCGATGAAGACCGAACTCCGCTTCCGCGATGGGGAGGCTGTGCGGGGTGCCTTGATTTCCGCGCTGCGCAAATCCCTCGCGATTGGCGCGGGGACTGTGGTGGCGGTGCCTTCCCTGGCAGGTGCCGCGCCGGTAGGGGGCTTTAGCGAGGCCCTGCCCGTTTTGCCCCAATCCATGCCACGCCCGGCAGGGCTGCCGCAGCCGCGCCTGCCCTTGGGGTTCCGCCCGCCCAGCCTACCGCCGCCTGCACCCGAGCCGATGGATGCCGCGCATCCCTTGGGCCGCGCCGTGGCGCAGATTTTGGACACCTTCATTATCGCCGAAGCAGCGGATGGTTCGCTGGTGTTGGTGGATCAACACGCCGCGCATGAACGCCTGACGCATGAGGCGCTCAGCGCGCAGTTGCTTGATGGCGGGGTTCGTGCGCAGCCTTTGTTGGTGCCGGCGGTGGTGGATATGCCAAACGCCGATGCGGCGCGTTTGCTTGGCGCGGCAGAAGCACTCGCCCGGTTGGGGCTGGAAATTGAAGGCTTCGGCGCTGGCGCGGTATTGGTGCGGAGCCTGCCGGCCTTGCTCGGCGCCGCCGATCCCGCGCCGCTGCTCCGCGATATGGCGGAAGAATTGGCGGGGGATGCGGAAAGCACGGCCTTGGAGCGTAAGCTGGATGCGGCAATTGCCAGGCTTGCCTGCCATGGCAGCATTCGCGCTGGGCGGCGGATGAATGCCGCCGAGATGGATGCGCTGCTGCGCCAGATGGAAGCGACCCCCCGCGCCGCGACGTGTAGCCATGGCAGGCCCACGGTGCTGAAGCTGGATGCGGCGGCGTTGGAGCGGATGTTTGGGCGGCGGTAGGGGCCATCCGACAAATCCCCCATGGACTGTCTTGCCCGCGACATCTGGGCCAGGCTCTCCCCATCCAAGCTGTGCAGCTGATGAAAAACCGCTTCGAGGAACACGCGCTTAGGCAGGAGACGGTGCGCCCGACAAATCGCTGGGAATTCTGTGGCAGGCCCGACCAGCACCACCATGAGTTGGTTCTGTACCTTGGGGTTTCGCCAAGGCAGCATGACCCTTGGTCCATTAAAAAGGTAGTGATTAAAATTCTCTTGATAAACGGTATCAAAGCTGACAGATCTTCAGTAACCAAAAAGCTGAGTAAAGCAAAGGCAAAAACCCTAGATAACGCCGCAATAGGGTTGGTCAGGAAACGGGCTTGAGGCCCAGGCCGGCACCTTGGGTTAAATTTTTGGTTCATGGGTTCAGTACAATAGCCGTGCCTTCGCCGTAACTAACTCATTTTGAAAGAAATCCTGCTCATGTCTGGCACACCTGGCGATGATTTTCTGATAGTCGGCGACGGCAATGGTCAGTTCGTCAATGGCGAAGCCGGGAATGACACGCTGGTCGGGGGCGGGGGCAACACTCAGCTTCTTCGGGGCGGCGACGATGCCGATAGCCTACAGGGCGGGAACGGCAGTAGTCAGGACCTCGATGGCGATGCCGGGAATGACACGCTGGTCGCGGGCGGGGGCCACGGTCAGCGCCTCTTTGGCCACGCCGATGCCGATAGCCTGCAGGGCGGGAGCAGCCAATTTCAGTACCTCTATGGCGATGACGGGAATGACACGCTGGTCGCGGGCGGGGGCTCTGCACAGGAACTCCATGGCGGCGACGGTGATGACAGCCTGCAGGGCGGGAACTACATCAGCCAGTCCTCTTACGACCCTGCTCAGTTCCTCAATGGCCTAGCCGGGAATGACACGCTGGTCGGGGGCGGGGGCAACGATCAGATTCTCCGTGGCGGCGACGGTGACGATAGCCTGCAGGGCGGGAACGGCGTTGGTCAGTACCTCTATGGCGATGCCGGGAATGACACGCTGGTCGGCGGCCTTGGCAATAACACGCTGATTGGTGGCAATGGGACTGATTGGGCCAGCTATGCCCCTGGCACGGGCGCGGTCACGGTTGATCTCGGCGCAGGCACGTCATCCGACGGCAGCGGCAATGACAGCCTGACGGGGATTGAGAACGCCCTTGGCGGCAATGGCGATGACAGCATCCTGGGCGATGGCCTTGCCAATGTGCTGGACGGCGGTGCTGGCAATGACACGCTTGATGGCGGGCTTGGCAATGACACGCTGATTGGCGGCGCTGGCAACGACATTCTTGATCCCGGGACGGCGGCTTCCGGCGGCGCGGACCTCGTCCTGGGCGGCGACGGCACCGACACCCTGGTGCTGGCCGCGCGGCCTGCCGACTACAGCTTCACCACCAGCGGCGCATCCTTCTTCGTCAGCTCCGCGGCCGGCGTGAACGTCGAGGTCGATGGTGTCGAGCGCGTAGCCTTCGGCGTGACTGCGCTGGAACTCGCCGCCGGCGCCACGCCGCTGACCGTGGTGGATTTCGGCGCCCTCTATCCCGGCTCCTCCAGTGATGGCGTGGGCGTGCCGCCCCTCGCCTTCAGCGATACGATCAGCGCCGCGGGCGGCACGACGCAGGTGCTGATCGACCTGCGCGACATCAGGTTCAACGATTATGACCCGGATGGTGGCGTCCAGGCCCTCGTGGGCTTCAACACGATCACGCCCGCGGGCGTCAGCACCACCGCGCTGCTGACCGCGCTCGACGTCGACGCGGCGGGCTTCGATGGGGCGCTCTACCCCTTCGGCCTCCTGGTCGTGGACCTCACCAGCCCGCTGACCGCCCCGATCAAGCTGCAATACCGCTCGGTGCTGGAGGACCAGGCTTTTGGCACCAGCGACGTCAGCAGCGAGGCGACGATCACCATCAATCCGGTGCATGCCGTGAATGACAGGATTATCGGCTCCTTCGGCGCCGAGACCTTCATCCCCTATGCCACGTTGCTCGCCAATGACGGGCCGGGCGCGGTCTTTGGCGGGATTTCCAACGCCTACATCTTCGGCGGCAGCATCGTGGACAATCCGGTGCGCGGCGGCATCGTCATCGACTATCCCGGCTTGAGCCCAAACCCCGCGTTTTTCCAGTATAGCCTGGCCGGCTTCCCCGGCTCCGCCTCGGTGGACGTGCAGCTCACCAATTCGCCGCCAATCACCACGCCCATCGCGCGCGTGGTCACACCGGGCACGAGCTTCTTCCTGAGCTTCGACGACATCCGCTACAAGCCGGGCAATTTCGACCCCGATGGCGGCAGCGAGCCGCTGGTCAACGTGAGCGGCGCCGCCAGCCTGGGCGTGACCTATTCGCTCAGCGCCAACGGTATCGATTTCACTTTCCCATCCACCTATTCCGGTGGATTTTCTCTGGAATACACGCTGACTGACCAGCCGCTGCTGGCGCGCAGCCTGCCCGGCACGATCACCTTCCTGACCGCGGCGCCGCCCGCGCCGGTGACGATGAACGAGGTGCTGAACTGGGGCATCAACAGCGATGGCCGGACGATCTTCGAGGGCGGCTTCCGCGGCTTTGGCCAGATCTTTGCGCGAGAATTGCTGGCCAATGACACCGTCATGCCCGGCACCATCGTGGTCACCAGCATCAATGACACAACGCCGGGGACGGCGAACCTGGCGATCCAGGCGATCCAGTACGCGATCCCCCCCTTCAACGGCGTGACCTCACGCTCCGACACAGCGTTCGGCTTCGAATTCAAGGACAACTTCATCGGCTCCGACACCTACCAATATACGATCTTCGATCCGCTGGGCCGGAGCGCGACGGGGCTGATCACGCTCAACGTCAACATCCCGCAGCCAGTGCTGACGAACAACGTGATCCTCGTGCCCATCGGTGCCGCCAGCGTGACCGTCAGCGCGGCGGAGATCCTGGGCAATGATGCCTTCTTCGGGACCGGCGCCATCGCCGAGATCCTCCCGAATGCGGTTATCACCAATAATGACAGCGGCGTGTCCATCGGCGGCGGCTACACCCGGATCAACGGCTTCACCCTCACTTTCGATCCGGCCCGCACGCTGGACAGCTACGAATTCTACGTCCGGACCTTCGACACGGCCGCCGCGGGCGGCAGCGCGAGCGGCCTTCAGAAGGTGACCTTCCAGCAGGGGAGCAGCGGCAGTTCTGGTCCGACTGAGGGGAACGATACGCTTATTGGAACCGAAGGCGCGGATACGATAGACGCTCTTGGCGGTGATGATTCTGTACTCGGGCTTGGTGGCAATAACAGCCTGCTCGGTAGTAATGGCAACGACACGCTGGTTGCGGGCGGGAGTAACGGACAGCAAGTTTTTGGCGGTAATGACGCCGATAGCCTGCTGGGTGGCACCAACAATGACTACCTTGATGGCGGTGCTGGTAATGACACGCTCAGCGGCGGTGCTGGCAATGATACGCTGGATGGCGGCAATGGCACCGATTGGCTGAGCTATGCGGATGCCACCGGTTCGGTCACGGTTGATCTTGGCGCGGGCCGCAGTTCCGGTGCGGATGGCGATGATAGCCTGATAGGGATTGAAAACATCCGCGGCGGTAATTTCGCCGACAGCCTGCTGGGTGGGAACGGCGCTGACCTGATCCTTGTTGGCGATGACGGGAACGACACGCTGGTCGCGGGCGGGGGCGTCAATCAGGCCCTCTCCGGCGGCAACGATGCCGATAGCCTCCAGGGCGGAAACGGCGTTGGTCAGGTCCTCTATGGCGACACCGGGAATGATACGCTGGTCGCGGGCGGGGGCAACGATCAGGCGCTCTTTGGCGGCGCCGATGCCGATAGCCTGCTGGGTGGCACCAATAATGACTACCTGGATGGCGGTGCTGGTAATGACACGCTCAGCGGCGGTGCTGGTAATGACACGCTGATCGCGGGCAATGGCACGGACTCACTTTTGGGTGGCGCCGACGCCGATAGCCTGCTGGGTGGGAACGGCGTTTATCAGCGCCTCTCTGGTGGAGCCGGGAATGACACTGCTGATAGCCTGCAGGGCGGGAATGGCGAATTTCAGAACCTCGCCGGCGATGCCGGGAATGACACGCTGGTCGCGGGCGTGGGCAATAATCAGCAGCTCTATGGAGGCGACGATGCCGATAGCCTGCTGGGTGGGACCAATAATGACTACCTGGATGGCAGCGCCGGCAGTGACACGCTCAACGGCGGTGATGGCAATGATACGCTGGATGGCGGCAATGGCACCGATTGGCTGAGCTATGCGGATGCCACCGGTGCGGTCACGGTTGATCTTGGTGCGGGCACCAACGCGGGTGCAGCCGGCAATGACACCTTCACCGGGTTCGAGGCTGTGCGTGGAAGTGCCAGTAGTGACAGCATTCTTGGCAGCACCGACAATGATAACATCATTGGCGGGCTGGGTAACGACACGCTGGTTGGTGGGGCCGGTACCTCGGATTACGTGCTGTATGTGAATGCGACCGGCAGTGTGACCGTGGATCTGCTGAACAGGGTCAGCTTCGGCGCGGATGGCAATGACAGCTTGGTCGGCTTTGAAGCGGTGCTCGGTGGGGCTGGCAATGATAGCCTGCTTGGTGATGCCGGCAATAATACGCTGTCCGGTGGCGCTGGCGATGACACGCTGAATGGCGGCGCCGGTAATGACGCGGTGACTGGCGGTTCCGGCAATGATCTCTACTTTGTGAACGACACCTCCGACCAGATTATTGAATTGACCGGCGGTGGGGCGGATACCGTCATTTCCTCAGTGAGCATCTCCATGCCTGAACAGGTAGAGGCACTGCAAATCGCCGCTGGGGTAACCGGCATTACGCTTACCGGTGGTGAGGGCAATGATATGCTGATTGGCAATGGGTTGGCCAACACTTTTGTCGGCGGCGCGGGTGATGATGTGATCTTAGCCGGCAATGTGACGCTGGCGGATATCTATGCCCTGTTTGGGCCGTAGGATTTTCGAGCGGGCGGAGGGGTAAGGGGGGCACGCAAGGCCGCCCGATGCCTCTGCCCAGCTTCGCATTAGGAGAAATATCTCCGCAACCTTGCCGTTCGCATCAAGTACTTGATCACGCGCAAGAAAGCGCTGCGCCACCCAAGGCGACATTGGTTTCCAGTGGCCAATGCCAGCCGTGTCCAAGCCTATGTGAAGCGCAAACTGGATGCGGCGGCGTTGGAGCGGATGTTTGGGCGGCGGTAGATATTAGGAATAGTTTCACGTGAAACTATGACGCCTTATCCCCCATAAGCCAGCACCGCCGCCGCCAAATCCTCCCCGGCCCAGCCCACGGATTTGAAGGCGGTGATCTGATCAGCGCTTTGCCGGCCCGGATGGGCGCCGCGGCAAAGCTCCGCCAAATCCGCCACCACGTGGCTCTCCGTAATCGCGCCCTCCGCAATGGCCTGCACCACATCGCCGGCTTCAGCCAGGCCGCCGGCGCGGGTATCCACCACCAGAAGCGCCCGCTTCAGCGCCAGCGCATCGGCTTCGCGCATATCGGGCCGATAGGCACCAACCAGATCAAGATGCACCCCGGGGCGCAGCGCCACGCCCGGGATCAGCGCATCGGTCGCCAAGGTGGCAGCGCTGATGATATCGGCTGCGGCGAAATCGGGCTGGGCCACCGCCCGCGCCGGCATTCCATGCGCGGCAAGCTGCGCGGCCAAGCGCGCGGCATTCTCACCCTTGCGCGACCAGATCGCGATATCTTTGATCGGAAAACAGGCAACGTAAGCCTCGGCCAGGGCATGGGCGACCTTGCCGCTACCCAGCAGCAGCAGGCGCGAACTCTCTGGCCGGGCCAAATAGCGCGCGGCGAGCAGGCTGGCCGCCGCCGTGCGCCTATCCGTCAATTCCCCGCCATCCAGCATGGCAAGCGGA
>JAPLOJ010000124.1:5397-9407 GCA_026400795.1 Alphaproteobacteria bacterium | reverse complement strand
TCATTGCCCGGCGCGACATGGACAATCTTCACGCCGTAATGCCCGCCCGCGCGCCAGGCCGGCATCAGCAGCAGGGTGTTTTGCGCCCCGGCGCCATCCCCCCAGCCGTGGCGGTGCCGGAGCGGCGCTTCGCAGCCTTCACGGAACATCTCGGCCAGGGCTTCGATCAGCCTATCCCAGGGCAGAGCTGCCCGGATTGCTGCCTTGTCCATCTGCCGCATGGTTTTGCCTCCGCGATTCTGCTGGCGCATGTGGCATTGCCGGGCGGGGAAGGACAAGCTTTGGCGCAGGAATTGCTGAGCTTTAGAATGGCTTCACCCCCGCCCAACCGGAGAACCGCATTTGATCAAGCCATTAGCCGCCGGGCTTCCCATGGCAGAGCAGGCCAGTGCCGGCCGGCTGAAGTGCGGCGCTTGCGGGGATGGCCTGCTATCCGGTAACGCAGTGCCTACCAAAGCGGCAAACTTAACGCTGCAGTGGCGCCACCTCACCCCAAGGGGCAGGCCAATGGTCAGGAGAGGCTTATAATGTCTGGCACAACGAGCGATCCGCCTGGTCGGATGAACGGGTGCGCGGCATTTTCTGGCAGATCGTGGTCGTGGCGGCCGTTGGTAGCCTGATCTATTGGCTCTACAGCAATACCTCCCACAATCTGGCGGTGCGGCGGATTGCGACCGGCTTTGGCTTCCTTGATCGCGAAGCGGGGCTGCCCATCGCCGAAAGCCTGATTTCCTATGAGCCCACGGATACCTATCTGCGCGCGCTGATGGTGGGCGTTCTGAATACGCTGAAGGTTGCCGTAGTTGGCGTGGTGCTGGCGACCATTCTTGGCACCGCGATTGGTATTGCGCGGCTTTCCAAGAATTTCCTGCTGTCGCGCATTGCCGGCGCCTATATCGAAATCATTCGCGATCTGCCGCTGCTGCTGCAATTGCTGTTCTGGTACACCATTCTGCAAGGCCTGCCCGGCCCGCGCCAGGCGCTGAAGCCCATGGAAGGCGTGGTGCTTTCCAATCGCGGCCTAAAGCTGCCGGCGTTGATTTGGGAAAACGCGCATACGGCGGCGCTGGTGGCGTTTCTGCTCGGTATCGTCGGCACCTGGCTTTATGCGCGTATGGGGCGTGCCAAGCAGATGGAAGATGGCCAGCCGCGCAAGGTTTGGCCCACCGCGCTTGGCTTGATGCTGGCGCTACCCGTTGCGGTCTGGTGGGGCCTGGGCGCACCGTGGGAGATTGAATACCCCGAGCTGCGCGGCTTCAATTTCCGCGGTGGCCTGAATATCAGCCCCGAATATTTCGCGCTGCTGATCGGGCTTGTTACCTATACGGCAGCCTTCATCGCGGAAGTGGTGCGCGCCGGCATCATGTCGGTCAATCATGGGCAATGGGAAGCGGCGCAGGCGCTGGGGTTGAGACATGGTTCGGTGCTGCGGCAGATTGTCATGCCGCAGGCACTGCGCGTCATCATCCCGCCCATGACGTCGAATTACCTGAATCTGACGAAAAACTCCTCGCTCGCGGTTGCGATCGGCTATCAGGATATTGTGTCCATCGCCAATACCACGCTCAATCAAACGGGGCAGGCGATTGAAGGCATTGCCATCATCATGGCGGTCTATCTGACCATCAGTCTTTCGATCAGCCTTTTCATGAATTGGTACAATGCGCGCATCGCGCTGGTTGAACGGTAAGGGGGCCAGCCATGAGCGATACAGCCATTCCCTCCGGCCCGCGCAAGCCGCCGATCACGGCGGTGGGGCCGATTGCCTGGGCCAGGACCAATCTATTCTCCGGCTGGCTTTCCACGGCCGTGACGCTGGCCATGGGCTATCTGCTGGTCAAATTCGCCTTGTCCTTCATTGACTGGGCCTTTGTGAATGCGATTTGGTCGGTGCCTTCCAATGCGCAGGGGCCGCAGACGCAAGCCTGCCGAGACCTGCGCGGTTCTGGCGCCTGCTGGGCAGTGATTGGCGAAAAACACCGCTTCATGCTGTTTGGCACCTATCCTTATGAACAGCATTGGCGCCCGGCCTTGGCCTGCGTGTTGTTCGTGGCGCTTTACGTGATTTCCGCCATGCGGCGCTTTTGGCGCTGGGAATTGGCGCTGATCTGGGTTGGGATGCTGACCGCGATTGGTGTCCTGATGTGGGGCGGCGTCTTCGGGCTTTCCTATGTGCCGCAGGAACGCTGGGGTGGCTTGCCGATCACGCTGATCCTGGCGACCTTCGGGCTGGCCTTTGCCTTTCCGCTTTCCATCCTGGTCGCACTTGGCCGGCGATCTTCGCTGCCCGCCATCAAGGTACTTTGCGTGCTTTATGTGGAGCTGATCCGCGGCGTGCCGCTGATCAGCCTGCTGTTCATGGCAAGCGTCATGTTCCCCCTATTCCTGCCGGAGGGGATGAATATCGATAAGCTGCTCCGCGCGCAGATCGCCATCATTCTATTCGCCGGTGCCTATCTGGCCGAGGTTGTGCGCGGCGGGCTGCAATCCCTGCCAAAAGGCCAATATGAAGCGGCCGATGCGATGGGGCTTTCCTTTTGGCAAAAGACCGGGCTGATCATCATGCCTCAGGCCTTGCGCATGGTGATCCCGCCCTTGGTCAATACCTTCATCGGCTTTTTCAAGGATACGTCGCTGGTGCTGATCATTGGCATTTTCGACCTGCTGACCGCCGGAAAGACCGCGATTGTGGAACCCGCCTGGCAGGGCTTCGGCGTTGAAGTCTATGTCTTTGTCGGTAGTATCTATCTGGTTTTCTGCTACGCCATGTCCAAATACAGCCGCGGGTTGGAGGCGGAATTGAACCGCCATCGCCGTCGCTGAAGCACCGGGAAAACAACCATGAGCGCTTCCGCTGATCTTGCTTATCTCGCTTCTGCCGCCAAGGCCGATGCGCCCCCCGCCATTGAATTGGCCGGCGTCAATAAATGGTTCGGCGCGCTGCATGTGCTGCGCGATGTCAACCTTGCCGTCGCCCCCGGCGAACGCGTGGTGGTTTGCGGGCCTTCAGGTTCGGGCAAATCCACCATGATCCGCTGCATCAACCGCCTGGAAGTGCACCAGGAAGGTCGTATCGCGGTCGAAGGGATCGAACTGACCGATGATGTGCGCGCCTTGGATGCGATCCGGCGCGAAGTTGGCATGGTGTTCCAATCCTTCAATCTTTTCCCGCATCTGACGGTGCTGGAAAACTGCACCCTGGCGCCCATTTGGGTTCGGCGCATGCCGAAGAAGGACGCCGAAGAACTAGCGATGGAATTGCTGGCGCGGGTGAAAATCCCAGAACAGGCGCTGAAATATCCCGGCCAGCTTTCCAGCGGGCAGCAGCAGCGTGTGGCCATTGCCCGCGCGCTTTGCATGCGCCCCAAGATCATGTTGTTCGATGAACCCACCTCGGCCCTTGATCCCGAAATGATCAAGGAAGTGCTGGATGTGATGGTGGAATTGGCCGGCACCGGCATGACCATGATGGTGGTGACCCATGAAATGGGCTTCGCCCGTCAGGTGGCGGATCGCGTGGTGTTTATGGACCAGGGGGAGGTGGTGGAAGTCGGCACCCCCGATCAGGTCTTCAATGCACCAAAGACCGATCGGCTCAAGCTATTCCTGAGCCAGATCCTGCGCGGGCATTGAATGCCCGCCATGCGCTGGGTGCGGGGCAGAAATCTTGCTTTCCGGCGGTGAAGGGGCAGAGTGCGCCGCGATGTTCCCCCTAAAGGCAGTCCAGGCATGAGCAGTCCCGCCACTACCGACCGTAGCGCCCCCTCGCTTGCCCTGATCCTGGGCGTGCTTGGCGTTGTCTATGGCGATATCGGCACCTCACCGCTTTACGCCATGCGCGCCGCCGCCAGCCATTTTGAGGAAGGCGGCGTGGAGGCCTGGGAGGTTCTGGGCCTGCTCAGCCTGATCATCTGGTCCCTGATCCTGACCGTTACCGTCAAATACGTCGCCTTCGTGCTGCGCGCGGATAATCGCGGCGAGGGTGGTATCTTGGCGCTGATGGCGCTCGC
>JAPLOJ010000124.1:0-5367 GCA_026400795.1 Alphaproteobacteria bacterium | reverse complement strand
GCGCTGGGCCCTGGCGCTGATTGGCATTGCCGGCGCCTGCCTGTTTTTTGGCGATGGCATCATCACCCCGGCCATTTCTGTGCTTTCGGCGGTGGAGGGGCTCAAGGTTGTCTCACCGCATTTGGAAAAAGCGGTTTTGCCGATTTCGGTCGTGATCCTGGTGGCGCTTTTCCTGGTGCAATATCGCGGGACGGCGAAAATGGGGGCCGTGTTCGGGCCAATTTGTGCGGCTTGGTTCCTGGTGCTGGGGGTACTCGGGCTTTGGGAAGTGCTGCATAATCCTGGCGTATTGGCTGCCATTTCGCCGCATTGGGCCATCACTTTCTGCCTGCATTACAAATTCGCGGCCTTTATTGCCTTCGGTTCTGTGGTGCTGGCGGTGACGGGGGCTGAGGCGCTTTACGCCGATATGGGCCATTTTGGGCGCCGACCCATTCGCTGGGCCTGGGTGGTCATTGTGCTGCCATCACTGGTACTGAATTATCTTGGTCAAGGCGCGCTTTTGCTGCGCGATCCGGCAGCGCTGGAAAACCCCTTCTTCCTGCTGGCGCCGGAATGGTTCCGCCTGCCTTTGGTGTTGCTGGCAACCGCTGCCACCATCATTGCCAGCCAGGCGATGATTTCGGGCGCCTATACTATTGCGCGGCAATGCGTGCAGCTTGGCTTCATGCCTCGGCTTGTGGTGCGCCACACCAGCGATACCGAAGAAGGCCAGATTTATATGCCGCAGGTGAATTTCGCCCTGCTGATCGGCGTGCTGATCCTGGTGGTGACGTTCCGCGATTCCGAACGTTTGGCGGCGGCCTATGGCATAGCGGTAACGGGCACCTTTGTTTGCACATCCTGCCTTGCCATGGTGGTGTTCCGGCGCAAATTCGGCTGGCCGTTGCTTGCCGTGCTCGGCGTTTTTCTGCCGCTACTGGCGCTTGATTTGGCGTTCTTCCTTTCCAACGTGCTGAAAATTCCCGAAGGCGGCTATGTGCCGCTGGTGCTTGGCCTTGTGCTGTTTGTCATGATGCTGACCTGGCATCGCGGGCGGGAATTGCTGTTCGCACGCATCCGCCAGGATGGCTTGCCGCTTAAGTCCTTCATTGCGCGCCTGCCGCAGTCGCGCACCGTGCGCGTGCCCGGCACCGCGGTATTCATGACCAGCCAGGCGGAATTCCTGCCCGGCGCGCTGCTGCATAACCTGAAGCACAACAAGGTTTTGCATGAACGCGTGCTGTTCGTGACTGTCACCAATGAGGATGTGCCGCAAGTGGGCGCCGATCGGCGCCGCGCGGTTGAGGAATTGGCGCCAAACATCTACCGCATCGCGCTGCGCTATGGTTTCCAGGAGAGCCCCAATATCCCGCGTGAACTTGAAGCGCTGGCGGAATTGGGCATTCCTTATGAGCCCATGCAGACCTCCTATTTCCTGGGGCGGGAGACGGTGGTGGCGGCGGCGGTGCCGAAAATGTCGCGCTGGCGGCAATGGCTTTTTGTGGTGCTCAGCCGCAATTCACTTCCGGCGACCGAATTCTTCCGTATTCCTTCGGACCGTGTGGTAGAATTGGGCGTAAAGGTGGCGATCTGACCTGTTCGTTTAGCCTTGATTGAGGAGGTGCTCATGGAACGGATGCTGGTGACACTCTCCATGGTGGCGGGGCCGGGCTATCCGCTTGGCTGCCAGGATCACCGCTATGAGATCGAATTGGCGCTGGATGCCGCGGGACACCCCGATCCGCTAGCCTGGGAGGAGGACCCCGCGCCCTGGCGCGCGCGGCACTACCGCCCGGATGCACCGCCCGAACTGGGTGATGTGCAATATGATGGCGATAATGGCTGGTTCATCCGCTTCAGCGGCAGCATGGCTGAGCGCTTTGACGCGCCAGAGGCCCATTTCGATCCCGGCACCAGCCCGATCCGGCCTGGCGAGCATGTGACCATCACGGAAGTGGATGGTGGTGTGTATGATTACAGGATTGTGGGGGTGGGGGCGGTTTGAGGCCCTGCGGAAATCAATGATTGCCAGGGCCGCGCGTCCAAGTAATTCCAGTTGGCTTGAAAATGCTCTAAACGATAGATCACTGGTTCAAATAAGGGTTTGGCATGTTCCATCACGGCAATACATGCCATAGGATTTTGGTGTCGGCACATGTCGTTGGAACTGCGCAACAGAACACCCAGCGTGTCCATTTGATGAACAGGGCACCAGGCAATAATGTGGCTTGACTGCCAAATCGAAGGTGCCTGCCCGGCTTGAGGAGCTCGCAAAAATGAGGATCAACGTCATTGGCCAGCGCAATTCAACGGGCTTTGGCAATCATTTCAGCTATTTCTGTGAGCAGCTAAAGAATTTTTCTCATATTCAGAGTGAAATCGTTGAATATGTGCTGACCGATGATGCATCGGTGGAACATCTGGTCAAGGCCGCATCACCGCGCGACATCAATATCTGGTTTTATGCCTTCGCGCGGCCGGGGACCATCCACACAAGGGGACGAAATGTTGTCTGGGCGATCTTTGAGCAAGACAAGCTCGCACCCCTATTCATCAATAGGCTTTCCAGGGCGGATTTGATCTGGACCCCAAGCACTTGGGCCAAGGAGATTCTTGAAAGACAGGGCCTGCCATCCGGCAAGGTAGATTTGGTGCCCGAAGGCGTTGCCCCTGAGATTTATCACCCCTACTGCCGTCCCTGGCAGGAAAAGCGCCCGCCTGGGCCATTCCGCTTCCTGATGCTTGGAAAATTTGAGGCGCGAAAAGGCTATGCCCAGCTACTTGAAGCTTTCATCAAGGCCTTTGGCAAAGATCCCAAGATTGAATTGCTGATAAAGGGGGATTTCTTCCATCTCGGCAAGGAGAGGCGGGGCGCCAAACTCCTCGATTTCGTCAAGCGCTATGATGCACCGAACATCCGCCTCCTTACGGGGGAAGTATCCCGCGAAGACATGTTCCCGATTTACAATTCGGCCGATGCCTTTGTTTTTCCGAGCCGTGCCGAAGGCTGGGGGCTTCCGCTGATCGAAGCCATGGCCACGGGCTTACCCGCGATTGCCACGAATTATTCGGGCCAAACCGAATTCCTGAAGGAGGTGGAGGGGTTTTTCATGCCGGTCGCGCATAAGATCGTGCCGATCAATGATCCCGAATACCAGCAATTTGCCATGGGACATGAGGGGGATTGGGGGCGCTGGGCAGAAGCGGATATTGACGATCTGGCGCAAAAGATGCGGGAGATGGTGACGCATTACGGCGAGTGGCAACAAAAGGGGATAGAGGCGAGCCGCATTCTTCGGTCCAAGTTCAACTGGACCAACGCGGCGAATATCGCCTTGGAAAGCCTTATCCGCCATGGCTTACTGACAGATGTCAGGCTTCAACTACCACCAAGCATCGCCATGCGCTGAAGGCTGGGTCGGGATGGTGGAGCCAAGGGGAATCGAACCCCTGACCTCTTGAATGCCATTCAAGCGCTCTCCCAACTGAGCTATGGCCCCCCGAAGGAAGCGCGGTATTAGCGCCCAAGGACTGCCTCGGCAAGGGGGCGCTTCACCCTTCGTGGCAATTGCAGGCCGGGCTCGCCAAACCCTTCGGTCTTGCTGGCGACAATCCCGTTATTTCGTTTTACAATGATCAGCGGTGGGGCAGGCAAAAACAGTGTCTTTGCGCGCCCCTCAAGGGTTCTGCGGCAACGCCCAAGCCATTTTCCCCAAAACCGGATCAGGAGGAAGCCATGCCCGCCGCCCTCACCCGCAAGCGGTCCTTGTCAGATGCCAGGGATGCGCGCCGATGAAGATCAACCTCATCGGGCAGCGCAATCTTCTGGGCTTTGGTACGCATTTCGCCGGGTTTTGCGATCAGTGCAAGAAACTCACCCTCCCGGATGGGGTTTTGGCTGAACATCTGCTCTCGGATGAAGCATCCGCCGAACGCCTGGTGCAGGCAGCGCAGCCGACAGACATCAATATCTGGTTCTACGCCTTCGCGCGCCCGGCCACCATAAGGACGGCGGGACGCAATATCGTCTGGGCGGTTTTTGAACATGACAGGCTCTCGCCCGGCCATATCCAGCAATTTCAGCGCGCCGATCTGGTGTGGACGCCAAGCGACTGGGCCAAGGGCATTCTGGAAAGCCAGGGTGTATCGCCGACCAAGCTTGATGTGATTGCTGAGGGTGTTGACACGGAAACCTTTCACCCTTTCGCCCGGCTCGCGCCTGCTCCCGCCAAGCCGGACATCTTCCGCTTTCTGATGATCGGCAAGTTTGAGGAGCGAAAGGGCTATACCCAACTTCTCCAGGCTTTTGCAAAGGCTTTCGGCGGAGACCCGAAGGTCGAACTGCTGATCAAGGGCGATTATTTCATTTTTGGTCAGGATCGTAAGTGGTCAGCGCTGCTTGATTTTATCAGGGGTTTCGGCGTGCCGAGTGTCAAGCTGCTCAGCGGCGCCATGACCCGACAAGAGCTTTTCCTCATATACACCATGGCGGATGCCTTTGTTTTCCCGAGCCGCGCCGAGGGTTGGGGGCTGCCGCTGCTTGAAGCCATGGCCACCGGATTACCGGCGATCTCGACCAATTATTCGGGCCATACCGAATTTCTGAAGACGGTGGAGGGGTATTTCTCGCCAATTGCCCATAGGCTGGTTCCGATCATGGATCGTGATTACCAGCGGATCGTGCTTCGCCGCGAAGGGGATTTGGGCCATTGGGCCGAAGCCGATGTCGATGACCTGGCTCAGAAAATGCGCGATATGGTCGCCCGGTACGACGAGTGGCGGCAAAAGGGGCTGGCGGCAAGCCGCATTCTGCGCGCCAAATTCACCTGGGCCAATGCCGTCGAGGCAGCGGTGGAGAGCATGGCAAGGCATGGCCTATGGCCGCGCCTGCACTGGCCCCCGCCCGCAGGCCTTACGATTCGGTAGAGCCGAGAAACGGCGCCGCCAAGTGTTTCCACTCGGCTTG
The DNA here is from genome assembly GCA_026400795.1 of Alphaproteobacteria bacterium. Lineage (GTDB taxonomy): Bacteria > Pseudomonadota > Alphaproteobacteria > Acetobacterales > Acetobacteraceae > Neoroseomonas. The sequence goes on along the minus strand of JAPLOJ010000124.1, from coordinate 419 downwards.
AAAATGCTCTAGACACCCTCCGAACGGCAAGCATTGGGGGCAAGGCCCATGAAGAAAATCTATCCGGATGCCAAGGCGGCGCTTTCCGGCCTATTGCGCGATGGCATGGTGATCCATTCCGGCGGCTTCGGGCTTTCGGGCATCCCCACCCTGTTGATCGAAGCCATCCGCGATTCCGGCGTGAAGGACCTGACCGTGGTGTCCAACAATGCCGGGGTGGATGACGCCGGTTTGGGCCTGCTGCTGAAGACCCGTCAGATCCGCAAAATGATTTCAAGCTATGTCGGCGAGAACGCCGAATTCGCCCGGCAATACCTGGCCGGGGAGCTTGAAATTGAATTCAACCCGCAGGGCACTTTGGCCGAGCGTATTCGCGCCGGCGGCGCTGGCATCCCCGCCTTCTTCACCAAAACCGGCGT
>JAPLOJ010000089.1 GCA_026400795.1 Alphaproteobacteria bacterium | reverse complement strand
GTCAACCATCCGCCAGGGCAGGGCTGAAACCATGCAGCGCATTCTTGATATCGCCCGGGAAAAGGCAGCCTCCACCGCGCTGATCATCGGCGTCTTCGTCTTTTGGGAATTGTTCTGCCTGGCCGCAAATATTTCTGATATTCTTCTGCCCCGCCCCACACAGATCATCGCCGCGCTGATCAAGTATTGGCCTGCCATTTGGCCCCATACCTATCAGACGCTCTACACAACCTTGGTGGGCTTTGCCTTTGGGGTCGCGATTGGTGTTGCCATTGGCGTGCTGATCGGCTCCTCCCGCCTTGCCTATGATACCGCCTATCCACTGTTGGTTGGGTTTTCCTCCATCCCCAAGGTCGCGGTGGTGCCGATTTTCGTGCTTTGGTATGGCGCCGGCACGGTGCCCGCCATCCTGACCGCAATGATCATCTGCATCTTCCCGATTGTAGTGAATGTCGCGACCGGCATCGCGACAGTGGAGCCGGAGCTTGAGGATGTCATGAAAACCCTCAAGGCATCCAAGCTGGATATTCTGTGGAATGTCTCCCTGCCACGCGCGATGCCTTATTTCTTCGCGTCCTTGAAGGTGGCGATTGCGCTGGCCTTTGTCGGTTCCGTGGTGGCGGAAACTGTCGCTTCCAATCGCGGCATCGGCAATATGATGATGATCGCCTCATCCTCCTTCAATGTGCCCTTGGTCTTTGCGGGGCTATTTGTGCTCGCTGGTCTTGGCGTTTCGCTCTACGCGATTTTCTCGCTGATCGAACACCGCATCACCGGCTGGGCGCATCGCAAGACCGATTTGGCAGCAGGCTGAAATCACCCTGGTTCAACCCCCTTCCTGGAGATGTGAAACATGCGCCGTAATTTCCTGAAATCAGTCCTGGCGGCTGGCGCGCTTGGCGCGGCTTCGCGCATCCAGCCTGCGGTTGCGCAAGCAGCACCAACACGGCTCCGCTTCACGCTGGATTGGCGCTATCAGGGCATTCATGCTTGGTATTTCCATGCGCGTGACCGCGGCTATTTCGCTGCCGAAGGCCTGGATGTGACGATTGATCAGGGCGAAGGTTCGGCGGCCACTGTCACGCGCATCATGGGCGGGGCTTATGATGCCGGCTTTGGCGATATGGGTGCCATCATCCAGCAGGCCGCGGCACGCCCAACTGAGGCGCCGGTGATGGTCTATATGATCTACAACAAATCACCGCTTGCCATTGTGCACAAGGCGAGCGCGCCCATCCGCAATCTGAAGGATTTGGAAGGCAAGCGTTTCACATCGCCGGCCGGTGCAGCGACGCATCGGCTTTTCCCGCTTTTCGCCAGGCTGAACGGCATTGATGCAAGCAAGGTGGACGTGGTGAATATCGCCCCTAATGTGCAGGAAATGATGCTGGTACAGGACCAAGTGCAGGGCGGCTTCGTGTTTACCGTGACGTCCTACATGAACCTGTTCGGCATGCGCCAGGATCCTGACAAGGATTATCGCTTCATCATGTATGCGGATTACGGCATTGCCGCTTATTCCAATGGCGTCATGGTCTCCCAACGCCTGATCCGTGAAAATCCGCGCGCGGTGGCGGGGCTGGTGCGCGCCATCAATCGCGCAATGCTGGAAATGAATGCGAATCCCGCTGAGGCTGGGCGTGTGATGGCGCGGGTGGAACCCACGATCAATCCTGAGATTGAAGCACGCCGTGTGGTCTTCACCTACAAAAATCATATTTTCACACCAGAATCCGAAAACCTTGGCGCGGGCGATGTATCTGATGCGCGCATGCAGACTGGGATCGAACAGATTCAGGAAGCCTTCCAATTGCCGCGTGCGCCGCAAGTTTCTGAGGTATTCAATCGCTCATTCCTGCCGCCACGCGCCGAACGCGCCTTACCGCGCCCGGCTGCGTAACGCGCCAGTTCTCCAAACAAAGGAGTAAAACATGCGCGTCATCAATGCGACCGAAGGCTTGGACGCCACGGGGCGGAAGACACAATTAAGCCTTGCCATCGAAGACGGTCGCATGACGCGCATTGGTGCTGCTGGGGATGCGCCTGAGGATGTGATTATCCTACCCGCTTTGGTGAACGCACATGATCACGCGCGGCCGCTCCGCAGCAGTTCAGTGGGTGGCTTTGGCAAACCGCTGGAAACCTGGCTGCATCGCCTGGCCCTGATGGCGCCGGTTGATCCTTATATGGCAACTCTTGCACCGCTGGCCCGCGCCGCGCTTGGCGGCCAAGGCGCTGTCATGATCCATCATGTGCGCGCCATGGGGCTTACGGATTATATGACGGAAGCCGAGGCCATGGCGCGCGCCGCGCGTGATGTTGGCGTGAGGGTCGCTTTCGGCATTGGCATGCGCGATTGCAATCCACTGGTCTATGGCGCGCATGACCAGCTTCTCGCCAGCCTTGAAGCGCCGGTGCGGGCGGAGATTGAAGGGCGCTTCCTCTCCCAGCCCATGATGCCGATCAAGGATCAATTGGCGCGTGTGGATGCCGTGGCGGCCGCGCTCGGCGGCCCGATGTTTGATGTGCAATACGCGCCAAATGGTCCGCAGTGGTGTTCTGAACCGCTCTGGGAGGCGATTGCCGAAGCCTCTGCGCTGACGGGCCGGCGCATCACGACGCATTTATATGAAACGAAGTACCAGCGCGCATGGGCGGATCGCACCTATCCCAAGGGCATGCTCAAGCGCTGGAAGGAAATCGGCCTGCTCTCACCACGCTTGACCTTGGCGCATTGCGTTTGGGCCGAGCCCGATGAGTTGGAAATGATCGCTGAGGCCGGCTGCACTATCGTCACCAATGCATCGTCAAACCTCGCACTCCGTTCCGGTATCGCGCCGGTTGCCGAGATGCTGAAGCGCGGCTGCAAGGTGGCGATGGGCATTGATGGCCAGGCCTTTGATGAGGATGATGATGCGCTGCGCGAAATCAGGCTGCTTTGGTCCTTGCATGCGGGGTGGGGGTTTGATCGCGCCTTTGAACCTTCGACTATTCTGCACATGGCGCTTGAAGCAGGGCGTGAGGCGGTTGGCGCCGGCGACGGTGGGCGTTTGGCGGAAGGCCAGCCGGCCGATCTGCTGATCATTGACCGCAGCGCGTTGGATGAGGATGCGCTGATGCCGGTTGATCCGATTGAATTGCTGTTTGCACGCGGCAATCGTTCCCATGT
>JAPLOJ010000075.1 GCA_026400795.1 Alphaproteobacteria bacterium | reverse complement strand
GCTGGGTCGGCATGCGTATCGGGTTCGCTCAACACCAGAAAGGCCTGGGTTTGCAGCGCATCGCCGGCCAGTACCGCGGTTGCTTCATCAAAAGCGCGATGCACGGTGGGCTTGCCGCGGCGCAGATCATCATCATCCATGCAGGGCAGATCATCATGCACCAGCGAATAGGCGTGTAGCATTTCAATCGCTGCCGCCACGCGCAAGGCCGCGTCGCGCGCCACGCTGAATTGCGCCGCCCCTTCCAGCACCAGGAAACCGCGCAGCTTTTTGCCGCCGCCTATGCTGGCGTAACGCATGGCTTCAAACAGCCGCGCCTCATCACCTTCTGGCGGGGGGATCAAGGCATCAAGCGCCTGATCAATTTCGGCAGCCGCTGCCGACATGGCGGCGGCAAGGGCCTTGGCGGGATCGGGTGAAGCGGCAGACATGCGGCGCGCTATTCCACGTCTCGCAAGGATAACCCGGCGGGGCTATCCACAATGGCTTGGATTTTCTGCTCCGCTTCCGCGAGCTTCGCCTCACAATGGCGCTTCAGCGCCGCGCCGCGCTGATACGCGGTGACAGAAGCTTCCAAGGCACCCTTGCCGCTTTCCAATTCCCGCACAATTCCCTCAAGCTCCGCGAGCGCTTGCTCGAAGGAAAGGGCGGCTACATCTGACGGCGGGGCCCCCGCCGCATCATTGGGTGTACGTGCCATACTGTCAGCCTAGCCTGACAATTATCGAAATGTCTATTCCGGTTCGATGCCCGCGGTACGAATTGCTGAGGTCCAGCGCTGGGTCTCGGCTTTCACAAAGGCCGCAGCCTCTTCGGGGGTGGAGGTAGAAACCACCATCCCGAAGCTGGAAGACAACCTTTCGCGCAAATCTGCCTGTTCCCCGGCGCGGCGGACGGCGGCATTCAGGCGGGAAACGGCCAGGGCCGGCGTGCCGGCGGGCACGAAAAGCCCGAACCAGGCGGTGATCTGATAGCCGGGCAGGTTCCCGGCTTCGGCCACCGTTGGAATCTCCGGCAGCATGGCGGAACGCTGCGGGGAGGTGATGCCGAGGATGCGAAGCTTCCCATCCCGCGCCTGCGGCAGGATAACCAATTGATCCGCCACAAAAAGATCAACCCGCCCGGCCAGCAAATCCTGCACCGCGAGCGGTGATGAACGATAAGGCACGCGCAGCATCTTGGCGCCGGCCATATGGGCCATGAGCTCGGTCGAGACCTGTTGGGACGAAGATGCGGAGGCATAGGTGACGCCCTCGGGCTTCGCTTTCGCCTCGGCCAGCAATTCGGCCAGGTTCTGCCAGCGCGATTCGGCCCGCACCGCGACCAGCAGGGGGACGGAACCGAGGGTCGAGACCGGGATGAAGGCGGTGTCCACATCAAAGGGCACGCGCTTGAAGAGCGCGCCTGCGGCGGCATTGGTGGAATTGGTGCCGATCAGCACGGTCAGGCCATCGGGTGTGGCGCGGGCCACGGCCTCGGCCCCGATCAGCCCATTGGCGCCGGCGCGGTTTTCCACCACCACATTCTGGCCAAGGGTATCGCGCATTTTTTCGGTGAAGACGCGCGCGACCGTATCGGTGGCAGAGCCGGGGGCGAAGGGCACAATGGCGCGTACCGGGCCGGGCGGCCAATCCTGCGCAGCGGCAAGGCGTGGCGCTAAAGCCGCGGCGGGCAGGGCTGCGAGAAGATGACGACGGCGCATGGCGAACCTCTTTGTTTTGTAATGTGAGATTTGGGGGTGCTGGGCGGCGCTCTGCAAGGGTTAATTCAGCATCAGCGCGCGGACATGGGCGGCGACAGACGAGCTAAGCGCATCCAGGTCATAGCCGCCCTCCAGCACTGAAACCACGCGCCCTTCGGCATGGCGCGCGGCCAGGGCGCAGAGTTCTACCGTGATCCAGGTGAAATCCGTCTCCGTCAGCCGAAGCTGTGCCAGCGGGTCCGCCACATGCGCGTCAAAACCTGCCGAGATGATCAGCAATTCAGGCGCGAAAGCATCCAAGGCCGGCAGCAACAGCTTCTCCCACACGGCGCGAAACGCCGCGCCATCGGCGCCAGGTGGCAGCGTCGCGTTGAAGATATTGCCCACCCCCCGTTCCTGCGGCGCACCGGTGCCCGGATAAAGCGGCCATTGATGGGATGAAGCGAGCATCAGCGATGCATCAGCCTCAAAACAGGCTTGCGTGCCATTGCCGTGATGCACATCGAAATCAGCGACCGCGACGCGCGTCAGCCCATGCACAGCCTGGGCATGGCGCGCAGCAATGGCTGCATTGGCAAAAAGGCAGAACCCCATGGGGCGCGATGGTTCGGCGTGATGGCCAGGCGGGCGAGTCGCGCAAAAGGCGTGTCGGATAGGCCCGGTGCAAACCGCATCCACCGCCGCCACCGCCGCGCCGGCGCTCCGCAAGGCGGCTTCGATGCTGCCATGGGACATGATGGTATCGGCATCTAAAGCCACGCGATCATCTGGGGCGGGGGCAGCGCCGAGAATCGCTTCCAGATAGGCTTCTGGATGCACGCGCAGAATGTGTTCGTGGGTGGCGCGCGGCGCTTCGGCACGGGGCAGCGTGCTGAGGGCTTCGGCCTCCAAGGCGCGCGTCACGGCGCGCCAACGGTCCGGGCATTCCGGGTGATGGGGCCCGGGATCATGCGCCGCGCAAGCGGCATGGGTCAGGATCAGCACGCTCATGCTGGTGGGTCGTCGCGCTTGCGGATGACGAAGCGATAGCTGCCCTGATCTTCAGAAAACGCCACCAGCGCATGGCCGGTTTCCCGGCAAAAGGCGTTGAAATCGGGAACTGAGGCTGGGTCGGTGGCCAGCACCGTCAGCCGCGCCCCGGCTGCCATGCCGCGCAACGCCTTATTCGCCTTCAGCACCGGCAAGGGGCAGGTCAGGCCCCTCACATCCAGAATCGTCTCACTCATGCGTTTTCTTCCACTATGCCTTGCGCGTCACCGCCAGTTCAGGCTTGCGGCGCCGCGCGCGCTTGACCAAGACTATTAGCATGAAACTCGGCATTGATCTGGGCGGCACCAAGACGGAAATCGTGGCCCTTGGCGATGATGGCGCTGTGCTGTTGCGCGAACGCCGCGCGAGCCCCGCGGATTATGAGGGCGTTTTGGCGACGATCACGGGGTTGGTGGCGGAAGCCGAAGCGCGGCTTGGCGCCCAGGGCAGCATTGGCATCGGCATTCCGGGCAGTTTGAGCCCCGTGACTGGCCTGGTGCGTAATGCCAATTCCCAAGCGCTTAATGGCCGAGCTTTGAAACAGGATTTGGAAGCCCGCCTGGGGCGCGCGGTGCGCATCAGCAATGACGCGAATTGCCTGGCGATGAGTGAGGCCGCTGATGGCGCCGGCGCGGGCTACAATACGGTTTTCGCGGTGATCATCGGCACCGGGACTGGCGCGGGCATTGTCTCGGGCGGGCGGATTCTGGATGGGCCGAATGGCACGGGCGGCGAATGGGGCCATGTGCCGCTGCCCTGGATTAACCCAGAGGAATTTCCTGGCCCGCGCTGCTGGTGCGGCCAGCATGGCTGCCTGGAGACCTTCCTGTCAGGCCCTGCCTTGGCGGCGGATTGCGATGGTCCGGGCGCGCGCGATGCCTCGGCCCTGCCGGCGCGGGCGGCGGCGGGGGATCAACGCGCGCAAGCGGCTTTGGCGCGGCATGCGGATCGGCTGGCGCGGGCTTTGGCGATGATTGCCAATATCTTGGACCCGGATGTGATCGTGCTGGGCGGTGGCTTGTCCAATATGGCGCATCTTTATCGCGATGTGCCGGGGCTGATGGCGCGGCACGGCTTCGGCGATGTGGCGCGCACGCCCGTGGTGCAGGCGAAGCATGGCGATTCCTCGGGCGTCTTTGGCGCGGCGCGATTATGGGATGCGGCATGATC
>JAPLOJ010000130.1 GCA_026400795.1 Alphaproteobacteria bacterium | reverse complement strand
TGTAAAGCTGATATCGGAACGCGCGCGCATTCAGTCTTTTGTGGATCGCTTTCGCGCCAAGGCCACCAAGGCGCGCCAGGCGCAATCTCGGCTGAAGGCGCTGGAACGTATGCCGGCGGTGGAAGCGCTGGTGGAAGACACGCCCGTGCGTTTCGCCTTTCCAGCGCCGGAGGCTTTGGCGCCGCCGATATTGTCGCTGAACCGTGCATCGGTTGGTTATGGCGGGGCGCCGATTTTGCAGCATTTGTCGCTTCGGCTGGATCAGGAAGATCGCGTGGCGCTGCTGGGTGCCAATGGCAATGGCAAATCCACGCTGGCGAAGCTGCTGGCCGGGCGGCTTGATGTTTCGGGCGGGGAGATGTTTCGCAATAATCGGCTGCGCGTTGGTTATTTCGCGCAGCACCAGGCGGAGGAATTGGATTTGGCCGGCACGCCGCTCTCCCATATGCAGGCGGCGCTGCCGAAGGCGACTGAAACCGCGTGCCGCGCGCAATTGGCGCGTTTCGGGTTGGATGCGGATAGGGCGGATACTCGGGTGGCGCAGCTTTCCGGTGGGGAAAAGGCGCGGCTGTTATTGGCGCTCACCACGCGCGATGCGCCGCAAATGCTGATCCTGGATGAACCGACGAACCATCTGGATATTGATGCGCGTGATGCGCTGGTGAAGGCGCTGGCGGATTTTGAAGGCGCGGTGGTGCTGATCACGCATGATCCGCATTTGGTGGAACTCGTGGCGGATCGGCTTTGGCTGGTGGCCGATGGTACGGTGACGAGTTTTGATGGCGATCTGGATGAATATCGCGCGCTATTGGCCGAACGTGCGCGCGGCACCGCGCCGCGCGGGGAAGCTGGCGGGATGCGGGCCGAAGCGCGGCGCGAAAGGGCTGAAAACCGCGCGGCCTTGCAACCCCTGCGTGCACGCTTGAAGGCGGTGGAAGCCGCGCTGGAAAAGCTGGGGAAGGAGGGTGCGCTGATCGAAAAGCGGCTCGCGGACCCTGACACCTATGCCCGCTTCAAGGCCGAGGATATCGCCTGGGCCAATACCCGCCGCGCCGCCATTGCCAAGGAAGTGGCTGGGTTGGAGGAGGAATGGCTGGAGCTTTCGGCGAAGCTGGAGGATGCGTAATGTGGACTATTTCCGCCACGCATCCGCGCAGCGGAAATAGTCCAAGCTATTGTTTGGTCGCATTTTCCGAGTCGCCAAGTGAAGCCACTTGGCTTGAAAATGCTCCGGGCCACGATTTACACAAAAGCGTCACGTTGCTAGGTATCGGTCCGTCTCAAGTCATTGCCCCCGCGCGGAGTTCCCCCGGCATGAAGATTGTTGCCTGCAACAGCAACCGCCCCTTGGCCGAAGGCGCTGACCAATGCGTCCATCCGGCGCTTCGCGGATTTGGAAGTTTTCGTCGAAATCCATGAAAATGTGCGTGGTGAGGATGTTTTTGTCATCCAATCCACTTCCTACCCCGCCAATGACAATCTGATGGAATTGCTGATCACGCTGGATGCGTTGAAGCGCGGCAGCGCGCGGCGCATCACCGCCGTGATCCCGTATTTCGGCTATGCCAGGCAGGATCGGAAATCAGGTCCGCGCACACCAATCAGCGCGAAGCTGGTTGCGAACCTGATTACGGCGGCGGGTGCGAACCGCGTGCTGACCATGGATTTGCACGCGGCGCAGATTCAGGGGTTTTTCGACATTCCGGTGGATAATCTTTTCGCCGCCCCCCTTTATTCGCGCGACATTCAGGAACGCTATGCGGGCCGGGAATTGATGATTGTCTCCCCCGATGTCGGCGGCGTTGTGCGTGCGCGCGCGATTGCGGCGCGCTTGGGCGTGGATTTGGCGATTATTGACAAGCGCCGCCCGCGCGCCGGCGTTTCCGAAGTGATGAATGTGATCGGTGAAGTGGAAGGCCGCGATTGCCTGCTGGTGGATGACATTGTCGATTCTGGCGGTACGCTCTGCAACGCGGCTGAGGCGCTGTTGAAGGATGGCGCGCGGTCGGTCGGGATTTACGTGACGCATGGCGTGTTTTCGGGCGGTGCGGTGGCGCGGATTGGCGCGGCCCCGGTTGAGATGATGACCGTGACGGACAGCATCCAGGCGACTGAGGCGGTGCGCGTTTCGCGCAATATCCGCCAATTGACGATTGCGCCGCTGCTGGCGGAAGCGATGAAGCGGATCAGTGATGAAAGTTCGGTCTCCTCATTGTTCAATTAGACCAAAACTCTTGAAGGGGTTGCAATCATGAAGCTGTTTTATGCGCCAGGGGCGTGCTCCATCGGTATCCATGTGATGCTGGAAGAAATTGGTGCGCCTTATGAAGCGGTGGCCGTGAACCTGCGCGAAGGTGCGCAATTCCAGCCAGGTTTTGTGGCGGTGAACCCGAAATCCAAAGTGCCGACCCTGGAACGCGATGACGGGTCCGTGCTGACGGAATATCCGGCGATTGCCTTTTGGCTGGCGTCGCGCTTTCCCTCGGCTGGCTTGATGCCATCCGGCACGGACGCGCAGGCGCGTGCTTTGGAAGCGACCGATTACTGCGTGGCCACCATGCATATGCAGGGTTTTTCGCGCATGTTCCGCCCGGCAAATTTTGCGCCGACGGAAGCCGATCATGAAGCGGTGAAGGCGCGTGGCGAGGAAATTTTCCAAAAGGGCCTGGGCGTTATGGATAAGGCGCTTGAAGGCCGCGAATGGATCGCTGGCACTTATTCCTTCGCCGATAGCGCGCTGTTCTATGTGAGCTTCTGGTGGTCTGCCCGCTTGAATAAGCCGCTGCCGGCCAATGTCGCGGCGCATTATGCGCGCATGAATGCGCGGCCCGCCGTGCAGCGCACGATGAAGGCGGAAGGCCTTTCGTGAGCCTGAACCCGACCGCCTTCTGGTTCCTCCGCCATGGGGAGACCGATTGGAACGCTGAGGGGCTGAGCCAGGGTCATACGGATATCCCCCTGAATACGGTTGGGATTTCGCAGGCAAGGCGCGCGGCCTTGGCGCTGGTGGATCGTGGGATCGTGACCATCATCGCCTCCCCGCTCAGCCGCGCGCTCCGTACCGCGGAAATTGTGGCGGAAGCGCTTTCGCTGCCGGTCGCGACCGATGCGGGGCTGATGGAAGTGGGCTTTGGCGTGGAAGAAGGCCGGCCCATGGGCGATTGGTATGATAGCTGGATCGAAGGCAGCTTCACGCCGGAAGGTGCTGAAAGCTTTCAGGCGCTGCATGACCGCGCCGTGAAGGCGATCAACCGCGCCACAGCCAAGCAAGGCCCGGTGTTGGTGGTGGCGCATGGCGCGCTGTTTCGTGCGCTGCGCCTGGCACTTGGCCATGTGCCGAATGTTCGCACGCCCAATGCCTTGCCGTTATGGTGCGAACCTCCGGCCTCGGGCCCCGTTTGGTCCATCACGCCGAGCCATTTGCCTTCGCTCGGCTAAAGCCAGTCAGGTGCTTGGGCGGGCGCAGGTATTGATGCCCAATAACCGATAGGCGGGACACCAGCCGACCAGCGCGGTGGCGATAGGGACAAGCCCGATCGCCCCCCACCAGCCCAACGGGCCCATGGCGCCAAGCGCAAGCAGCGCCAGCCCCGCCACAAGCCGCAAACCACGATCGATGTTGTTCATATTGGGCGAGATCATATCAGCGCTCCTTATGCTGGCCCAATAAAGCAGCCAGCGTGTGGATTTGCCTTGCGCCGGATCAATCCATCGCTTGCGCCCCTGGCGCGCATCCCCTAGAAGCCGCTTCTGGCTTTGGCACCCCTGGAGGCCAAGCCTGTCCTGCAAAGATTTTGCAGCGGCATCAGAATTCAACCCGAAGGAGCACGGACAATGGTCCAAACTGTACGGATCGAAGCCGAAGCGCGCGGGCGGGCCGGTAAGGGGGCGGCACGCGCAACTCGGCGTGAGGGGCATGTCCCCGCTGTCATCTATGGCGCAAAGCGTGAGGCGACCTTGATCGCCCTCGACCCGCGCGATGTGATGAAGGAATTGCACAAGGCCGGCTGGCAATCGCATTTGTATGAAGTTGCGGTGAAGGACGGCGATACGGAACGCTGCCTGATGCGCGATGTGCAATTCCATCCTGTGACGGATCGTCCGTTGCATGTGGATTTTCAGCGCCTGGCGCCTGGTTCTCGCATTCGCGTGAAGGTGCCGGTGGCCTTCCTGCATGAAGATACCTGCCCCGGCCTGAAGGCGGGTGGCGTGTTGAACGTGGTGCGCCGCGAAATCGAAGTGCTGGCGGACCCGGATGCGGTGCCGGAAAAGTTCGAACTTGATCTGGCCGAAGCGCAGATCGGTGCGGGCCTGCGCTGGTCTGCGGTGAAGGATCAATTCGGCACTAAGCCGGCTATTGTGGGCCGCGACTTCATGGTGGCGTCCATCGCTGCGCCGACCGTGGTTGATGATACCGCGCCGGCCGCCGCCGCTGGCCCTGTGGAAGCGACGAAGCAGAAGGCGCCCGCCGCCGGTGCCGCCGCGTCGGCCAAGGGGCCTGCGAAGAAGAAGTAAGCTGGAACAGGGGTTTCGCCCCTGTTTTTGAACATCAAGGGTCTGGGGGAAGCCTCCCCCGGACCCTTTTTGGGTTGATGATGCCATGGCTTCCCGCGATATCGCCCCGATGCTTTGGGTCGGCCTTGGCAATCCAGGGTCTGAACATGCGCGCCAGCGGCATAATATCGGCTTCATGGCCTTGGATGAGATCGCGCGGCGCCACGGCTTCGGCCCCTGGCGCAAGCGCTTCAAGGGCGAAGTGGCGGAAGGCACCATTGGCGGGCAGCGCATTCTGGCGCTTAAGCCGCAAACCTACATGAATGCGAGTGGTGATTCCGTGCAGCCAGCCGCCGCCTTCTTGAAAATCCCGCCCGAGAATGTGGTGGCCTTTCATGATGAACTGGACCTCGCGCCTGGTAAGCTGCGCGTGAAATTGGGTGGCGGGGTTGCAGGGCATAATGGCTTGAAGGATATGCGCCGCGCCTTTGGATCGCCCGATTTCTGGCGCGTGCGCATGGGGATCGGCCATCCGGGCCATAAGGATGCGGTGACCGGCCATGTGCTTGGCAATTTCGCCAAGGTGGATCAGGCGTGGTTGGAGAAGCTTTTGGATGCGGTGGCCGATGCCGCGCCCATGCTCGCTAGCCTGAAGACCGAAGATTTCATGACGCGCATCGCGCTGCTGACGCAGGAGAAGTGATGGAAGCCGAAGACGCCTTCACCATGGATATGTTGGGCCCCAGCGCGGAAGATCGCGCCAATGGCGCCGCGCTGCTCTCTGCCGCGCTGGTGCGCGAAGCAGGCGCGCTGGCGCAGGCGGCGGCTGGGCTGCGTGCGACGCTTGATCTGGCCGATAGCGATGCGCAGCGTGATGAGGCGCGGCGCGCTGCTGCCATGGCCGCAGCATTGCTGTTGATTGCGCGCCAATTGCGTTGCCATGCGCAGGATGCCGCGCTTGCTGCGCAAGCGAGCATTGCGGGGCCGGCGCCGATGGCCATCGCGCTGCCGGAAATTTCCGCGGCACTGCGTGCGGCGGCCTTGATGCCGATTAGTGATGATGGCGCCGCGCGCATTGCCGCCGGCGTGGTGGCTGAGACATTCTGGAATGCGCTGCGTGCCGCCTGGCCCGCCGCGCCGGGAGCATAAAGATGGGTTTCAATTGCGGCATTGTGGGCCTGCCGAATGTCGGCAAATCCACGCTGTTCAATGCGCTGACGCAAACGGCAGTGGCGCAGGCGGCGAATTATCCCTTCTGCACCATTGAACCGAATGTAGGGCGCGTCGCGGTGCCGGATGTGCGCCTGGATACGCTGACGCGGATTGGCAAATCGCAAAAAACCGTGCCGACCAGTTTGGAATTCGTGGATATCGCTGGCCTGGTGCGCGGCGCTTCCAAGGGTGAAGGCTTGGGCAATCAGTTCCTGGCCAATATCCGCGAAGTGGACGCGATTGTGCATGTGCTGCGCTGCTTTGAAGATGGCGATGTGACGCATGTGGAAGGCAGCATTGATCCGATCCGCGATGCCGAGACGGCTGAAACCGAATTGATGTTGGCGGATTTGGATAGCCTGGAAAAACGCGCCCAGGGCCTGGTGAAGCGCGCGCGCGGCGGAGACAAGGAAGCGCTGGCGCAAATGGCGTTGATTGACCCGATCAAGGCCGCTTTGGAAGCGGGCCGCCCGGCGCGCACGGCGGTGCCGGCAGGTGAAGAAGAAGCTGCGAAGCGGCTGCAATTACTGACGACAAAGCCCGTGCTTTATGTTTGCAATGTGGAAGAAGCTTCAGCCGCCACAGGCAATTCTCAATCCGCACGCGTGTTTGAACGCGCCAAGGCGGAAGGCGCGCAGGCGGTGGTGGTATCGGCTGCGATTGAAGCGGAAATCAGCCAAATGGCACAGGCGGACCGGGCGGAGTTTCTGTCTTCCCTTGGGCTTGAAGATAGCGGGCTGGATCGGGTGATCCGCGCTGGTTACGCGTTGCTTGGGTTGATTACGTATTTCACCGTGGGGCCGAAGGAAGCGCGCGCCTGGACGATCCTGAAGGGCATGAAGGGACCCCAGGCGGCTGGCGTGATTCATGGCGATTTTGAACGCGGCTTCATCGCGGCCGAGACGATTGGCTATGATGATTATGTGTCGCTGGGTGGCGAACAGGGTGCCAAGGAAGCCGGCAAGATGCGCGTTGAAGGCAAGGAATATGTCGTGCGCGATGGGGATGTGATGCTGTTCAGGTTTAACGTCTGAACCATTATTTGATCGCATTTTCCGAGCCGCCAAGCGATTCCGCTTGGCTTGAAAATGCTTTGTTTGGTCGCATTTTCCGAGCCGCCAAGTGTGTCCACTTGGCTTGAAAATGCTTTGTTTGATCGCATTTTCCGAGCCGCCAAGTGTGTCCACTTGGCTTGAAAATGCTCTAGCTCGCCTGCGCCTGCTGCGTGTTGCGGCAGGCGATCAACATGTTCCGGGTATAGGTGCTGGTATAGGAACCGCCCCCACTCGAACTGTAGCGTAGATAGCCGCCGAGGCGGTTGCGGTCCGTATCGCGGGCCAGCACGTCATAACCCTTGGCGCCGCAAATTTCCCCCGCGCGTTCCATGCAGGCGCCCCAATCGCGCCAAACCCCGCCGCAATCGACCGCATGCGCGGATCGGCCATCCGGCGCATAGGTTTGCGTGGCGGAAGCACAGCCGAGCAGGATTGGCAGGGCAAGCAAGGGGGCGAGGCGGGGCATGGGGGTTCTCCCAGGCAGATGCAAAAGATACAACCCCGAATAGAACAACAACCGATTATCTGCAACCTACATTCGTATCATGCCCCTGGAACACACCCTGTTCTGTCAGTGAAAAATCCGCCCCGCATCAATCACGATGGTTTGGCCGGTCATGGTTTCTGTCCGGCACATGGTCACCACCATATCGGCGCAATCATCCTTATCGGCGGCTTTCTGCAGCAGCGATGTTGCGGCGGAGCGTTCTATCTGCTCCGGGCGAAGGTTCGCGGTGGCGCGGGTGCCTTCCAGCAGTCCCGGGGCGACGCAATTCACCAGGGTTTCCGGCGCCAATGCCACGGCCATGCAGCGCGTGAGGTGGATCAACCCGGCCTTGGATACTGCGTAAGCAATTGAGGACCCGGTCGGCCCCAGCCCTGCGACTGAGGAGATATTGACGATCCGCCCTGCGCCGCTGGCCTTCAGCGCGGGTGCAGCCGCCTTGATCAGCCGCATGGGACCGGTGAGGTTCACCGCCATGATTTTTTCCCAGAGTTCGACGGTAAGACTGTCCAAATCCTGGAAGGGCACGGATTTATTGAAGGCGGCGTCATTGATCAGGATATCGAGTTGCCCGAAGCGTGCGGTCACGGCCGCGACCAGGTTTTCGACTGCCACGCCATCGGTAATGTCGCAGCCAAAGGCCGCCGCGTTGACTTGGTATTGGCTGGCAAGGTCTCGTGCCACGCCTTCCGCCTGATCTTTGCTTTGCGCGTACATGACGGCGATGTGCACGCCTTCGCGCGCGAGCGCATGGCAGATGCGTTGCCCGAGCCCGCCATTCCCGCCCGTGACCAGTGCCACTTTGCCTCTGAGTTCCATTTCGCGTTTCCCCTATGAGGCGGAGAGATTGCGACTGGCGCGCCCTTGGGGCAAGGGCACCCTAGGTTGCGGCGGGGTCCGGGGTGGCACGGCCACCCCGGCGGAGCGCGAGGCAGAGCCTCGCTATTTTTATCCTCGCCTTACGACATAATCCCCTGCCTCAAGCGCCGCGATAATAGCATCCCCTTGGGCGGTGTCGCGCACTTCGATCATCAGTTCGAGTTCTGCACTTTGCACGCTAGGGGCAGCGAAAAGCCGTTGATGGCTGACTTCGATCACATTGCCGCCGGCGGCTGCGACGCGGGTTGCGATATCGGCGAGCACGCCGGGGCGGTCTGGGATGTCCAGGTGCAGGCGCAGGATGCGGCCATCGCGGAGTAGTTCGCGGAGCAGCACATTCGCCAGGATCCGCGGATCAATATTCCCGCCGCAGACAATGGTGCCGACGGTCTTGCCGGCGAAGCGTTCTGGGAAAGCCAGTATGGCGGCGAGCCCTGCCGCGCCGGCACCCTCGGCC
The DNA here is from genome assembly GCA_026400795.1 of Alphaproteobacteria bacterium. GTDB lineage: Bacteria > Pseudomonadota > Alphaproteobacteria > Acetobacterales > Acetobacteraceae > Neoroseomonas. The sequence continues at coordinate 4,252 of JAPLOJ010000130.1, read as the reverse complement.
AGTACCTTGGCGCCTTCGGCTAAAAGCACGATCGCCTGTTCCACCGCGCGTTCCGGCACAACCAGCACTTCGATGCCAAGGCGTTTCAGGACGGCGAGGGGTGTTTCGCCCACATCGCGCACCGCGATCCCTTCCGCGATGGTTGGCCCGCCGACTTGGACGGGCTTGCCGGCCAGGCGTTGCGCCATGGCGGGGTAGAATTCCACCTCCACCCCAAAAACCGGCATGCCGGGGCGGAGTTCTGCGGCGGCGATGGCCGCACCTGCGCAAAGCCCGCCGCCGCCGACCGGGATCACCAGGGCTTCGATGGCGGGCGCATCTTCCAGCATTTCGAGCGTCGCGGTGCCTTGGCCTGCGATCACGGCAGCGTCGTCATAGGGGTGGATGAAGACCAGGCCCTCGGCCGCGGCGAGCGTATGGGCATGGGCGGCGGCCTCGGCGAGCGTCGTGCCGTGCAGCACAACCCGCGCTCCCCAGGCTTCCGTGCGCGTCACTTTGGTGGCCGGGGTGAATTTCGGCATGACGATGGTGGCGGCGATGCCGGCGAGTGAGGCATGGCGTGCCACGGCCTGGGCGTGATTGCCGGCGGACATGGCGATGACTCCGGCAGCCCTTTCCCGCGCGGTCAGCAGCGCCAGCCGATTGGCCGCGCCCCTTTCCTTGAAGGCGCCTGTGGCCTGGAGGTTATCCAGCTTCAGGAACACCCGCGCCCCGGTCGCGCGGGAGACCGCCTGGCTTTCGAGCGTTGGGGTGCGCAGCACGGCGCCTGAGATGCGCCCGGCAGCGGCGCGGATATCGGCCAGGGTAATGGCGCGGCCTTCGGCCAGCGCCGCGCGCATCGGCATGGGGGTTGCCTTATTTAGACGAAGCGAACGGCGGTGATTTCGACCGAACGGGAACCGCCGGGCGCGGGCACTTCCACCGAATCCCCGACCTTCCGCCCCATCAACGCCTTGGCGAGCGGTGAGGAGACCGAGATGGAGCCGTTCTTCATATCGGCTTCGTACTGGCCGACGATGCGGTAGTTTTTCTCGTCGTCCGATTCTTCGTCAACGATGGTGACATAGGCGCCAAAGCGCACCTGGTCCCCAGTAAGCCTTTTGGAATCAATAACTTCAACCGAAGGGATCACCGATTCCAGCTCCGCGATGCGGCCTTCAATGAAGGATTGGCGTTCGCGCGCCGCGTGGTATTCGGCGTTTTCGGAAAGGTCGCCATGCGCGCGCGCTTCCGCGATCGCCCGAATGATCGCGGGGCGTTCTTCCGATTTCAACTGCTTTAGTTCCTCCTCCAAGCGCGCGAGGCCCTCGGCTGTCATTGGGAACTTTTGCACGGCAATACTTCCTTGGCTTCGTTCCGTCCGGCTGGCGCCGGGCGGAAAACACGAAGGGGCTGCTTTGGGCAGCCCCAGTCATCAGAACGATTTCTCAAAATATGCCTGAAGGGGCGCAACATCAAGGGTTCCCGCGCGTAAAGCCGCAATGGCATGCACGGCGGCCCGGGCACCGGCCAAGGTGGTGTAATGCGGTACCCCCTGGGTGAGTGCGCTGCGGCGGATATCGAAGCTATCGGAAACCGATTGTCCACCCCCGGTGGTATTGATCACCAGTTGAATGTCGCCGGACTTGATCGCGTCCACGCAATGGGGGCGGCCTTCCAGCACCTTGTTCACCACTTCACAGGCAAAGCCGGCTTCGCGGATGCGGGCGGCCGTGCCGCGCGTGGCGACCACGCGGAAGCCCATTTCGGCAAGGCGGCGGGCCAGCGTCACCGCCGCGCCCTTGTCCGATTCCTTGACGGAGATGAAGGCAGTGCCGGATTCCGGCAGCTTCACTCCGGCGCCAAGCTGGGATTTCAGGAAGGCGCGCTCAAAAGAAACATCAAGGCCCATGACTTCGCCGGTGGATTTCATCTCCGGGCCCAGGATCACATCCACATTGGGGAAGCGATTGAAGGGGAAGACCGCTTCCTTTACCGCGACATGGCGATAGATGGCGTCATCATCCAGTTTGAATTCGGCCAGGCGGGCGCCGGCCATGACCCGCGCGCCGATCTTGGCGACTTCCACCCCGGTCGCCTTGGCCACGAAGGGCACGGTGCGCGATGCGCGAGGATTTACTTCCAGCACATAGATTTCGCCATCCTTCACCGCGTATTGCACATTCATCAGCCCTTGCACTTTCAGCGCACGAGCCATTGCAACCGTTTCTGCCTTCAATTCCGTCACAATGGCGGGCGGCAGAGAATAGGGCGGCAGGGAACAGGCAGAATCGCCGGAATGAATGCCGGCTTCTTCGATATGTTCCATCACGCCGGCGACATGCACATTGCCGTCTTTGTCCGCGATGCAATCCACATCCACCTCAATCGCATCCACCAGATATTGGTCAATCAGGATGGGGTTTTCGCCGGAAACTTTCACAGCCTCCGCGCCAAAGCGCATGAGCTGTTCGCGATTATAGGCGATTTCCATCGCGCGCCCGCCCAGCACGTAAGAAGGCCGCACCACAACGGGGTAGCCGATACGCTCCGCCTCATCAGCCGCTTCTTCCAGCGTGCGCACCGTGCCATTGCGCGGTTGCTTCAGGCCAAGGCCCTTCAGCAATTGCTGGAACCGTTCGCGGTCTTCGGCGATATCAATCGCCTCCGCGCTGGTGCCGAGGATCGGGATGCCCGCCTTGTGCAAAGCCTGGCTGAGCTTGAGCGGCGTCTGCCCGCCATATTGCACAATGCAGCCGAGCAATTCGCCGGATTCCTGTTCCTTGCGAATGAGCGAAATCACATCCTCAGCCGTCAGCGGTTCAAAATAAAGCCGGTCAGATGTGTCGTAATCCGTACTCACGGTTTCAGGGTTGCAATTGACCATGATGGTCTCAAACCCGGCTTCCTTCAGCGCGTAAGCCGCATGGACGCAGCAATAATCGAATTCAATGCCCTGGCCGATGCGGTTTGGCCCGCCACCCAGAATAATGATTTTCTGCCGCGCGGTGGGGCGGCTTTCGCAAGCGGGCGTGCCGAAACCGCCTTCATAAGTGGAATACATATAGGGCGTTTCAGAGGCGAATTCCGCCGCGCAGGTATCAATCCGCTTATAGACCGGTGTCACGCCAAGCTTGGTGCGGAACGCCGCCACATCAGCTTCGGTGCTGCCGGTGAGCACTGCCAGCCGCTTATCGGCAAAGCCCATGGCCTTGATGCTACGCAGTGCGGTGGCGTCTCGCGGCAGGCCATTGCTGCGGATATCAGCCTCAATGCGCACCAGGTTTTCAATCTCACGCAGGAACCAGGGGTCGAATTTGCAGGCTTCGTGAATCGCTTCCACGCTCATACCCGCGCGCATGGCCTGCGCCGCAATTAGAATGCGATCAGGCTGCGGCGTGGCAAGTGCTGCATGGAACGCCTGCGGGCTGCCATCGCCGGGAATGGGCACTTCATCCAATCCGGAATATCCAATCTCCAGCCCGCGCAGGCCCTTTTGCATGGCTTCTGCGAAGGAACGACCAATCGCCATTGTCTCCCCCACTGATTTCATGGAGGTGGTGAGGGTGGCCGGCGTGCCAGGAAATTTTTCGAAGGTGAAGCGCGGGATTTTCACTACGACATAATCAATGGTGGGCTCAAAGCTCGCGGGCGTGACCTTGGTGATGTCATTGGCCAATTCATCAAGCGTATAGCCAACGGCGAGCTTCGCCGCGACCTTGGCGATGGGAAAGCCAGTTGCCTTGGAAGCGAGCGCAGATGAACGCGAAACGCGCGGGTTCATTTCAATGATCACCATGCGCCCATCGGCCGGATTGATGCCGAATTGCACATTGGAACCGCCAGTATCCACGCCGATTTCCCGCAGACACGCGATAGAGGCATCGCGCATGCGCTGATATTCCTTATCGGTCAGCGTCAGCGCGGGGGCGATGGTGACGGAATCGCCCGTATGCACGCCCATCGCATCCAGATTTTCGATGGAACAGATGATGATGCAATTATCCGCGCAGTCGCGGACCACTTCCATTTCAAACTCTTTCCAGCCGAGCACGCTTTCTTCCACCAGCACTTCGCTGGTCATGGAAGCAGCCAGGCCCGAGGAGACGATTTGTTCGAATTCTTCGCGGTTATAGGCAATGCCGCCACCCGTGCCGCCAAGCGTGAAGGAAGGGCGAATAACGCAGGGCAGCCCCACAATCTTCAGCGCATCCCAGGCTTCCGGCATGGTATGGGCGATTTCGCTTTTCGGGCTTTCAATACCGATTTTGGT
>JAPLOJ010000369.1 GCA_026400795.1 Alphaproteobacteria bacterium | reverse complement strand
TGGTGGATAGCTTCACCACCAGGCTACCGCCGCGCTTTCAAGCCGCGCTTGATGCGTTTTGGGAAGTTGTCTTTGCCGCGATGATGGCGCTGATTGCCTGGCGGCTTGGTGTGGGCGCGATGGATGCGGCAAGCAGCAGCACAACAACCATGGTGTTGCTGATGCCGATTGCACCTGCCATTGCTGCCTGCGCAGGGCTTGCCGGCTTCACTGCTTTGGTGGCGCTTGCCATGGCCTTTGCCCGGCTCAGGGGCAGCGCATGAGCGGGATGGAAATCGCCATTCTTGGTTTCGTCGCCATGCTGGGGCTGATTGCATTCCGCATGCCGGTTGGGCTTGCGATGCTAGTAGTGGGTGCGCTTGGCTATATCCACCTGACCAGCCTGCAAGCCTTCCTGTCCTACATAAAGACCACGCCCTATCATAACTTCGCCAATTACACGCTTTCGGTCATTCCGCTTTTCATCCTGATGGGCGCCTTGGCGGAGGTTTCGGGGCTTTCCACTGATCTGTTCCGCGCGGCCCGCGCCTGGATCGGGCATCGGCGCGGCGGGCTTGCTTCCAGCACCATCGGTGCCTGCACGGTCTTTGGCGCCATTTGCGGTTCTTCTGTTGCAACGACTGCAACTTTTGGGCGCACAACGCTGCCGGAATTCCGCCGCTATGGCTATGATCTTGGCTTTGCCACTGGCACCATTGCGGTGGGCGGCACGCTTGGCATTCTGATACCGCCCTCGGTGATCCTGGTGGTTTATGCGATTTCCACCGAACAGAATATCGCCAAGCTATTTCAGGCAGCCTTGATCCCGGGCTTGCTTGCAACTGCCTTCTATCTTTGCGTGATTGCGCTCATGGTACGGGGCAACCCAAGCCTGGGGCCACCGAGTGAAAAACTGCCCATGGCGGAACGCTGGCGCGCCTTGGCCGGGGCTTGGCCCGCGGCGCTGGTCACCATTGTGATGCTGGGCGGCATTTATGGCGGCATTTTCACCCCAACCGAAGGCGCGGCTGCCGGCGCGACCGCCATGCTGCTGGTGGGGCTTGCGCGGCGCAGCATTGGCCCCAAGGAATTCGCAACCGCGCTGATCCGCACAGCGGAAACCACGGCAATGATTTTTGTCATTCTGCTGGGGGCAGAGGTTTTCAACGCCTTCCTCGCCTTTTCGCAATTGCCGATGGAAGCCGCACAAGCCATCGCAGGGCTTGGTCTGCCGCCCCATGCGGTGCTGGTCATGCTGCTGGCGTTTTATATTCTGCTCGGCGCAGTGATGGATGAATTGGCGATGATCCTACTGACGCTGCCTGTATTTTTCCCCATCATCACCGCGCTTGATTTCGGTATGGGTGCGGATGATGTGGCGGTATGGTTCGGCATTCTGGTGCTGATTGTGTGCGGCATTGGCCTCGCCGCGCCGCCCATCGGGCTGAATGTATTTGTCGTGAACGCTATTGCGCGGGATGTGCCGATGTTCGCCACCTATCGCGCCGTAGCACCCTTTGTGGCGGCGGATGTGCTGCGCCTGGCGCTGGTGGTGATTTTCCCGAGCCTGGCGCTGTGGTTGATGCGATTGTTGGCGGATTGAGTTTCAGTCTTGGTCGTCTATGGGGCCTGCCGATCCGGGGCAGCATTTAGCTTAAGGGTGTCGTGGTGGAATGTGCCATCATAATGCGACCATGAGGAATCCAACTCTGCTTCGCTTGCTGGCCGATGACCTGACTGGCGCCTTGGATACGGCAGCGGAACTGGCCGCGCTTTGTGGCCCTGTGCCGGTACGTTGGAATCCGACCGAGATGCAAGGGAGTGCCGCCTTTTCCAGCGCATCGCGTGAGGCGCCGCGCGAGGCGGCAATTGCGGCAATGCTGGCCTTCGCGCCGCTGCTGAACGGGGCAGAAATCGCCTATCGCAAACTGGACAGCCTGCTGCGTGGCAATATCGCGGCAGAACTCGCGGCCTGCTGGTCCAGCGGCTTTTGGCGCCATTGCGTGCTGGCCCCCGCCTTTCCGGCGCAGGGCCGCATCGCACGTGATGGCCGCGTGCTCGCCCGGCGCGCTGATGGCGTTTTCGCGCCCATCACCATGCCGGATTGGGCGGCGGAAGGTCTGATGATCAAGCGCGGTCAGGCTGATCAACCGCTGCACGAGGGAATCACGTGGTTCGATGCCGAGACAGATGAGGATCTGGTGCGCATTGCGGCACTTGGCCGAGCGGCGCATGCGCCAGTGCTCTGGGCGGGTAGCGGCGGTCTGGCCCGCGCCCTGGCCGGGGCGGCGCGCACTGGCTTCAACACCAGGCTGCAAGCCCCGGTGCTTGGCCTGTTGGGGTCCGACCAGGATATCACTATGCGCCAGCTTGCCGCTTGCGGCGCCGCGTGGCTTCCCATCCGCGATGCGTCGGAAGCGCCGCGCGTGGCGCGCCAACTGGCTGCCGGCGCCGCGTTGGTCAGCGTGATCTTGCCTGAAGGCATATCGCGAGAAATGGCGGCGCAGCGTATCGCGCATGTACTTGCAGGCCTGATCCGCGCCCTACCCTGCCCCGGCACAATGATTGCCTCAGGCGGCGAAACACTGCGCGCCATCTGCGCTGCGCTGGGGGCAGACGGGCTTGCTGCAACTGGCTTGGTCACGCCCGGCGTGCCGCGTTCAGTTCTGCAAGGCGGCGCCTGGGATGGAGTGTCTGTCATTTCCAAATCCGGTGCCTTTGGGCAGGATACGCTGTGGCGCGACCTGCTGGCCGCCAATCACCTTCCGGGCGGGAGCCATGCCGCATGACAAGTCACCTCGCCATCACCATGGGCGATCCCGCCGGCATCGGGCCGGAGATCATCGTCAAGGCCTGCCGCGCACTGGCGGCGCCGCTGAGTGCTGGTGCGCTTAGGTTGTTGATCATCGGCCATGCCTCGGCGCTTGAACAGGCGCGCGCTGCCTTCGCACCGGAACTGAGCATTCCAACCGTGAACGCCGATGGAGATTGGCCAAGCCTTGGCTTCCTGCCCGCCGGGCAGGAATTGACACCGATCACGCAGGGGCAGCTCTCCGCCGAAGCCGGGCGCTTCGCCTATTTGGCGATTGAACAAGGGGTGCGCCTGGCACAGGCTGGCCGCGTGGCCGCGTTGGTAACCGCGCCCTTGAACAAGGAAGCGCTGAACGATGCCGGCTATCATTATGCCGGCCATACTGAAATGCTGGCGGAACTCACAGGCCGCAAGGGCAGCGTAATGATGCTGGCGCATGGCAATATGCGCGTAAGCCACGTCACCACTCATGTGGCGCTGGAAGATGTGCCGAAGCGCATCACCCCGGAACGCATCCGCCTGGTGCTTGACCTGACTCAGGATGCACTGCTGCGCCTTGGCATTGCAAAGCCGCATATCGCAGTTGCGGCACTGAACCCGCATGCCGGCGAAGGCGGATTGTTCGGCCGGCAGGATATTGATGTGGTCGCCCCCACCATCGCCAAGGCCAATGCGGATGGCTTGCATGTTTCCGGCCCCGTTCCTGGTGACACGGTCTTTGTGAAGCTGCGCGCCGGTCAATATGATGCTGTCATCGCCATGTATCACGACCAGGGGCATATTCCCGTGAAGCTGCTCGGCTTCAACGTCAATCCGGAAACCGGCAAATGGGATGCGCTTTCGGGCGTGAACATCACGCTGGGCCTGCCCGTCATTCGCACCTCGGTTGATCACGGCACCGCTTTCGATATCGCCGGGAAAGGTATCGCCAGTGAGCGCAGCCTGATCGAGGCCATCGAATACGCCGAACAACTTGCCAAGACGCGCCAAGCTTGAACGGCACTATTGAAAGCCGACGGAACTTGCCGCCAATCCTGGCGATTCCGCAAGGCATGAATGCTGGATGCCAAGATGCTGTGTGCAGAATGATGCGGGCTTTATCGCAGACCTGACGAATGGGCAGAATTCACGATTAAGGCGCTAGTTTCACGCAGACTTTACGAAGTTTATCGTGCCCAATGCCTCTGGTGCGAAAAATTTAACGCGCATAACGCGGCCTGATCACAGCCGATATGCATTGATCCTCCATGACGTGCCCCCCTGAAATGTTACCAATTTTCGGTAGAGTCTGTTTCTCAAGGGGACGGACGAATGAAACGCAGCAGGTTCAGCGATGAGCAGATCATCGGGATTTTGAAGGAACAGGAAGCGGGTGCTGTGACGGCGGAT